>CADACS010000001.1 GCA_902786505.1 uncultured Planctomycetota bacterium
CTACGGCGATTTCGTTTCGCGCAGCTCGCTCCTCCTTCGCGGGGGCCGGCACGTCGCCGACTTCGGATTCCTCTATCCGGTCGACAATCTCAAGGCGTTTTTCCACTTCCAATTTGACTTCATTAAAGGGCGCGACCATTCGAGCGGAATTCTTATTCCGCGCGAGACCGATTATCTTGCGATTGGAAGCCAGTTTACGTCGCGAATCTGGCGCGACTTTACCTTCCTGCACCCCGACGTTCTCAATGAAAAGTGCAAGATCGAAACGGAGAACGGCGAGACGGTCTTGCGGCTTGACAACGCCGCGAACTGGGAAGAATACAAGTGCCTGGTTATAACCGGCGCGGACGTAATCTCCTGGCAGAATCTCGAAAAGCTAGCCGCGTTTTACGACGCCGGGGGCAGGCTTCTGGCGACGACGCGGCTTCCGTCGATGGCCGCCGAAGGGCCGGAATACAACGCGAAGGTTCAGGAGACGGTCAAGCGAATCTTTGGAATCGACCCGCTCACGCAGGCGCGCCGCGATTCCATTGCGACGGGCCAGGAGGATATCATTCTGCCCGAAAGCTTTATCAAGTGCCGCGACCTCAATCGGAAAGGGGAATACGTCGAAAAGCTCGCCGATAAGACGGTCGCATACGAAGAGTCCGTCTATCGCGACCGCGCCGTCTTCGTACCGCGCCCGACGACCGAGAATCTCAAAGCGGCGGCCGACTATCTCGTTCCGGTTTCCGACGTTAAAATAGAGGCGGCGGACGGAACCGAGATTCCGACCCTTAACGTCGTTCCGCGCTGGGATTACGAAATCGACGGCATGTTCCAGTACATTCACAAAGTCAAGAACGGCATGGACGTCTATCTCTTCGCGAACTCGTCGAACCGGGACGCCGAATTTACTGCGACGCTGCGCGGAACGTTCAAGTCGCTCGAACTTTGGGATCCGATTACCGGCGAAACGTCGCCCGTCGCTCCGGAGAAAATCTCGGTCGACGAAACGAACGGAACGACCGCCGTTAAACTGGCGCTCAAGTCGATTCAGAGCGTTTTCGTCGTCGCAGAGCGTTAGTCGCGCCAACCGCGAAAGCCGACAGACGCCCGCATGAAAAACGCCCCCGCTTTTCGCCGTTCGCGGCGTTAAGCGGGGGCGTTATGTCAGGCGTCCGGCGCGTCGGCCGAATTTCGGCGCGCTGTTCCCGGTATGCGCGGAGTTCTCTTTATTCTTTGATCTTGCTCTTAATCTCGGCCCAGACCTTAGTCAGCGCGTCCGCGTCCTCCGCGCTCTTAATTGCGGCGGCGGCCGCTTCGTCGAGCTCGGCGAGCGAACGGTTCGCGGCGTACCGCGCCAGTTCGTCCACAATCTCCTCGCGATAGACGGCGAGCGAGCCGTAGACCGCGTCGTCCGCGTTCTCATGCGCGGGCAGCTGCACGCTTTTGCCGCGATGGCGCTCCAGCATGAGCAGCAGCTTTTCGGGAACCGCGCGTTCCGTTTTCGCGAGCGTTTGCGAGAACATCGCTTCCAGATAGGGGATCGTGTTCACGCCGCCCGTCGTTCCCGGCGCCGTGTGAGAACCCTTGGCGTTCATGGGCCCGTCGTCTAAAATATTGATTGTCAGCAGTTTATCCGAAAACGGCATATCCATGTCCACATGCCGGTTTTCCACAGGATAACGCGCGGCCGACAGTTCCGCCGGATTCGCTTCCTCTTCCAGCGACCGGCTCAGTACGCCCGGATAATCGCCGCCCATACGGATCAGGAAACCGTCGGGAAACGAGCCGTCGTCGTCGGCATAGGCGAACCGCTTGGTTATCTGATCTACCGGGACGAGAACGTCGGCCGTATAGTGGTTGACGACGACGGGGCTGCTTATGCATTGAATCAGGGCGACGGGCGAGAGCGCCTCCCAGCGCGGATCGTCCGCGCCGCTGAAGGAGTCGTTAATGGGTCGGAACGTACTCGAGATCATTCCCTGAACGGGGACCGGCAGCCCGCCTTCGCCCGCGGCGGCGTTGAGCTCGTCGCATTTGCGAAAATAGACGGCGAAGTTGTAGTACAGATTAGCGACCGGGGAATGGGCGACGGCGGCGCAGACCCCCATTTGCAATTCGCAGAGCATGAGCGCCGTGTACCCGCCCGCGCTGCCCCCGACGACGGCGATCCGCTGACGGTCGATTCCGTCCCGGCGCCTCAGCGCGTAAAGCGCGGCGTTGTTGAAGACAAGATTGTCGTCGGCGAGCCGGCCGTTATATTCGGGCTTGAATTCGGTCGGGGACGCCGCGGCCCAGCCTCGCGCCATGTACTCCTTAAAGACGGGGGCGCTTTCGTCGATCGGATAGTGCGGGACGTAGACGAGCGGCAGATCGCCGGACGCGTTCGCGGGCCGGTAGAGGACGATCGGGCGGCTCTCCACTTTGCCCTCGCGGTTAATGTAGGGGACCGAAATAATCTCCCTGCCGAAATCGCCGGCGCTCTCCTCTTCGCTCTGCAGGGCGCCGCTCCCGGTTAGGTCCGCCGCCGAGACGGTATTTATGAACGCGGACGCGGCGAAGACGCCGAGAAAAAGGGCGGCGCCAAACGCGGCCGACGCCGTTGGTTTCCATATTTTCATGGGTTTGCCTCGCGAAAAAAAGGGGGTAAATGAACGCCGGACCGTTCCTTCGGCGTTTCTAAAATAGAGCTTAACTTAAATAATAGCGGCATGTTAAGCTATAAAAAAGGAACGCCGGAACGCCGCGGAAGCGCTCCGGCGTCCTCTATGCCGCCGAATCCGATTCAAAACGCGGACGACGCGCCTGTCAGACGAGTTCGAGCACGTCGGTATATTCGTATCCGTGCGCGAGCGCCACGTTCTTATTCGTAAGCTTGCCAAGATACGTATTGACGCCGGACGCGACGACGGCGCTGCGCTTGACCGCCTCTTCGAGCCCGTCTTTGGCGATTTCCAGACCGTAGCGGAGCGTCGCGTTCGTGAGCGCGATCGTGCTCGTGCGCGGAACCGCGCCCGGCATATTGCCGACGCAGTAGTGAACGACGCCCTCTTCGACGAAGACGGGGTCGTCGTGCGTCGTAACGTGGGACGATTCGCCGCATCCGCCCTGGTCGATCGCGACGTCGACGAAGACCGCGCCGTTCTTCATTTCGCGCAGATAGCGGCGCTTAAAGAGCTGGGGAGTCGTTCCGCCGGGCACGAGTACGGACCCGATCACAAGGTCGGCGTCGCGGACGGCGCGTTCGACGTTGCTGTCGTTGCTCACGAGCGTCTGAATGTGGGCGCCGAAGAGATTGTCGAGCAGTTCCAGACGTTTGAGATTGATATCGAGAATCGTAACGTTCGCGCCCATGCCGACGGCGATCTTGCACGCGTTGGCGCCGACCGTTCCGCCGCCGAGAATAACGACGTTCGCTTTCGGAGTGCCGGGCACGCCCGCGAGCAGAACGCCTTCGCCGCCGAACCGCTTTTCAAGGTATTTCGCGCCTTCCTGAATACTCAGGCGCCCGGCGATCTGGCTCATCGGCGCAAGGCACGGAAGGGAACGGTCGACCTCTTGGATCGTCTCGTAAGCGACCGCCTTGACTTTGCCCGCAAGGAGCGCGTCCGTCTGCGGCTTGTCGGCGGCGAGGTGAAGGTACGTATAGAGAATCAGCCCGTCGTGGAAGAGCGGATATTCGCTTTCGAGCGGTTCCTTGACTTTGATCATCATGTCGACGAGCTGCCAGACGTCGGCCGGATTGTCGAGCAGACTCGCGCCCGCGTGCACGTATTCGTCGTCCGCGAACCCGGACCCGACGCCCGCGCCCGCTTCGATATAGACGTGATGACCGGCCGCAACGTACGCTTTGACGTTGTCCGGCGTGAGGCCGACTCGAAATTCGTTGTTCTTGATCTCTTTAACGCAACCGATCTTCATGGGGTTTCTCCTGAAATTTGTATTGGTCGTAATATTCGCGCGGGCGAACGCGCAAGGCGCCGGAACGCGGCGGCCCCCGTTGGCTCGAGCCGACGTCTATTTTAGAAAAAGGTCGCCAATAATCAACCGTTTTCTTAATCTTATGGAGTTTATTCAATAAATTTTATATTTGCCAACCTTGCCGATTCGACGAATTTTTATAATCGCGTCTTTCCGGCGGGCCGGGGGCGCGGTTTGCGACGTTCCCGTCGGCAAGGCGGGAGACTAAAATTCGCGCGTCGCTTGCGTCCCGTCCCGCGGTCTGTTATCCTTTTCTGACAGACGCGCAAAAGGGGTCAAGCCCTTTCGAAACGGCGCGATTCACGGTTATTTTAGACGTAATTCCTGAATTTAGCATAGTATAGATTGGGGTTAGGACAGTTTTATGCGACGCTTTATTTTCCTTTTGGCGCTGGGGTTCCTCTCGGCCGCCGCGTGTTCTTTTGCCGCCGATTTTCCCAGCGTGACGTTTGAGAAGAACGGCAAAACGTACCGGATAACCGCCGGGGAAGAGCGCGTGATCGTGCGCGGAATCAGGCCGGAAGAGGGAATTTGGGGGCCGTACCAGTTCCCGCGGCCGTATTTTCTGGGCGACCGTTACGTCGTCGGCGTTCATATTACCGACGACGACATTTCCTCGTACGGGGCGAAGAACCGCTGGTTCGAGAGCCGCGACAAGGGGATTACGTGGCAAGAGGTCGACGAGAGCGTCCGATACGAATGCGGGGTTCCGCTCGCGAACGGCGACAAATTGCTCCTGCCGATGGAGAACGGGCTCGACGTCTCCAAGATGCTCGTCCGTTCGTTTGAGCGCAAACTTCCGACGTACGACTTCACGAAAAAGTCGGAGCCGGGAACGTTCCCCATCGCCGACGGCCTGACCTTTTGGATGGGCGGCACGACGATCTACGCGTATAACGCCGACCGCCTGCCCGCGCCCTTCGATCAGAAGGTCTGGCACGGAAAACTGCTCCGCAAAGGGGAGAAAGAGGCGGTCGACGTCGACGTTCCGGTCGACTGGCCGTACCTTACGCGCGTCGTTCACGTCAACGGCTCCCACAAAGTCCTGAAGGCGATTTCTCCGCGCGGCAATCTTCGCCGCGGCGCGGACGGCGCCCTCTGGATCACCGCGTTTTCCGGAGAGGGGCACATCGATCCGTCGAACGGGCAATATTCCCCGTACTATTCCGCCGAGCTCTTCCGGTCGGGCGACGAAGGGAAGTCGTTCCAGCGCGTCGCGCACATGGAGTACCCCGCCGACGGTAAGGACTATCCGTACAGGAGCGGCGGTTTCAGCGACAGCGACGTCGAATTTATGCCCGACGGCTCGATGGTCTGGTTCTTCCGCTCGAACTGGTACGGCACGACCGGCGAGGAATGGTCGCCGATGTATTTTTCGCGCTCGACCGACATGGGCAAGACGTGGTCGAAGCCGACCCGGTTCGCGCCCGTGGGCACGCTGCCGCGCCTGTGCCGCCTGAAGTCCGGGTTCGTGCTCGTCTGTTACGCCAGGCCCGGAATGTTCGTGCAGGTCTGCAAAGACGATTCCGGAATCGAATGGAGCGATCCGCTCGAACTCATGACGCCCGGCGACCGAAGCGGTCTGGCGAATAAAGTCGCGGAATCGCCGAACTTCTTCGACTGGGTCGGCGCGTGCAATAATCCGGAGATACTGCCCCTCGACGACAATAGCGCGCTCTTCTTCTACAGCGATTTCTATTATCCCGACGAAGAGGGCGTCAAGCGCAAGACGATCCTCTGCCGGACGCTGACGGTTACGGAAGTCGGGGAATAAACGGCCGGGCAGGTTCATACGGCCGGTTTCCTATTTGCCAGCCTTGCGATTCGTTCGGCGCCGGCGCTTGCCGAGCCGCCAAAATTGACGTTGCCCCGTTGCGGAAAATACGTTATTGTGGCAAAGTCGAGCCTCGCGCGACGGACAGCGCGCGCGTTCGACCGCGCGTTGCAGCCGGCTTTCGGCGAACGCGCAAGAGTCACACACAGTCGTGAATTGCATAAGGAGCGCAAATATGTTACGGCTTCGTAAATGGACCTGCGCGGCGGCGGCCGTTCTGTGCGCGGCGGCGCTCGGATTCGCCGTACCGCCGCAAACGCGCGGCGCGGAGAGCGAGTCCTCTTTCGCCTGCCGTCAGGGTCTGATTTCGCCCGAATCGGGCGTCGTCCGCGGTCAGTCGCCCGACGGCGCGCCCGCGCCGGCCGCGCAGAATCAGGACGCGCGGCTCCAGCGTCTTTCCGACGTCGTGGGGCTCACGCGGCTCGAGGAAGCGCTCGCGAACGTCTACGTCACTATGCCGGACGGCTCGGTCGAGCGGACGGGCGTCGGGGTCGCGATCCACTATAATTCCGAATTCAAAGAGGTTCTTCTCGCCGTTTCGTCGCGTCTTTTCGAGGGAATCGATATGGACGCGAGCGATCCGCTCGTTAGCGTCGAAGTCTTCTCGCCGATCGAATCGAAGGCCGAGGAAGTCGACGGCCAGTGCGTCTATTACGACGCTCAGAACGGTCTGGCGTTCGTCGCGGCCCGGGTAACGCTCGCGCCGCGGCCGGTCGCGTTCCTGCCGAATCAGGCCCCGATGGAAGTCGGGGAGCGCGTTCGGGAAGTAACGCGGGTCGGCGAGGAAATCCGTTCCGTTACTCATGAAGTTCTCGCGGTCGACGAACGCCGCTTCTATCAGCGCAAAGATTCGCCGGAAAGCGGATCCGCGCTCTACGCGCGCCTGGCCGCGAAGCCGCTGGCGCCGGGATCCGGCTGTTTCGTCGTGCGCAACGGCCGGCTCTATTTCGCCGGTTCGTGCGCGACGAGTTCGAAGTTCCCTGGCGAAACGACGGTCGTTCCCACGTCGGCAATCTGTCAGGCGCTCCTTTCCAATCGCAGTTTAGCCGCCGTCCACAGCGATCAGACGGCCGGCAAGTTCGACGTGCCCGCCACGCAGACCGAGATCGACTACGCGCTCGACCGCATCGACCGCCCGAACGTTCCGCGCAAAGCGTACGCGTTCACGCGTCCGCCCCACGTCGACGCGCCCGCCGAACCGGCCGCCAACGCGTCGGAAACGGAGTTCGCCGGCGACCTGTCGCGGCTCGACGGCGTCGACAAATACGCCGGGCTTACCCTCGGTAAAAAGACGGCCGCGCCGGAAGAAGCGCCCGAACAGGAGCTCGTCTCGACGTCCGCCAAGCCGGCGGAGACCGACGAAGACGCCGCGATCAGCGCCGCGGAGAGCTACTTGGAGCGGACCGCGAAATCGGCCGCCGCGGCGTCCGACGCGGGGAGCCAGTTCGCGCAGACGCAGGTTCCGCGCCCCTCCGCCGACGCGCCCGCCGCGGCAAACGGAAATATCTATCTCGAAATTACGCCCGACGGCGCCACGCGAGTCGTCTCGAATCCGCAGGCGGTCTACAACGCGGTTCAGCCGACAAGCTACGCCGCGAACCCGCTCCTGCTCGCCGCGTACGAGAAGGAAGAGGCTGAATTCAACGCCGCGCTCGACGCGCTGCGCCGTTTCGCGCTCGAAGGCGCCGAGATCGTGTGCGTCGTAACGCCGGCCCCCGATCCCAATTCGGCGGCGCCGCGGGAATCGCAGATCGTGCGGATTCCGAAACGGACCGTCGTCGTCGATCCGGCCGCGCTTCCTCAGTCGTCGAGAATCGAGCTGGCCAAGATTCCCGCGCCCGGCGCGCCCAACGCCGCCGCCCAGAATCAGTACGCGCCCGGCCCGCGCTATATCAACGTCCCCATGACGTCGAGCCGCCCCGGAGGCGGGACCGTTAAGTGATCCCGAAAAGCTCGCCCCATTGAACGGGGCGGCGCGGGTTTTCTCATTGCGTTCCTTTTACCCGCGCACGCTTCGTTTCTTCGCCCTCGGTTGCCGCCGAGGGCGTTTTTTTTTGCCCCTCCCGGGCCGCCGCGGCAAGTTTTTTTCCGCGCGCGCCCGGCGGTGTGGAATTGAATCGCGCTTGTGGTATAATAACGGGGACGCGGAGGGCGGCAGGCTCCCTCTTTTGACGCCTTAGAATAATTGGGTATAATAGGTAATATAAGTTGTCCGATAAGAATCAATCCCCGGCGGCCCCGCCCGCCGCGCGCAGTAAGGACGACGAGCGCGTTCTCGTCGTTCCGGCGGCGCGTTTTCGCGAGCTGGGCGAGTTTCAGGGCTTTTTGACCGACTCGATCGCGCGCTACGACGCGCTCTTCGACGCGAAGGAAACGCGCTTTATGCGCCGGGGCGACGCCGAGTTCGACCCCAATTTCAAGCAGTTGATCCCCTACGCGCTCTTTACGTATACGGCGCCCGGCGAACGCCCGGCCGTCTTTGCGTACCTGCGCGGCAAAGGGCAGGGGGAAGCGCGGCTGCGTTCCAAATGGAGCGTCGGAGTCGGCGGCCACGTCAACGACGGGGACGCGTCTGCGCGTTCGGACGCCGATCCGTTTCGGACGGGCGCGCTTCGCGAAATTCACGAGGAAGTAACGCTCGGCGCGTCGATTCTCTCGTTTGAGCGCGTCGGACTTGTCAACGACGACTCGACCGAAGTGGGCAAGGTTCACCTTGGCGTCGTCTGCCGAATCGAGCTCTCGGCGCCGAACGTGCGCTCAAACGAGCCCGACCTGCTGGAAGCGCGGTTCCGCGGCGTCGACGAGCTGCTCGAGGAGATCGCCGCGGCTCCGGAACGGTTTGAGTCGTGGACGGCGCTTGCGCTGCGAGGGCTCTTTGGCCGCGCGTAACGTCGGCGCGCTTTCGCGGACCTTTTTATTGCGAGGAACTATGGGCGAAAATGAAATTTGGGACGGAACGTTCCGTCAGGACGGCAGGACGTGCGATCAGACGCGCGCGATTAAAATCCAGCGCGGCTTTACGAACGCCGCGGGCAGCGTGCTGATCTCGTCCGGCAATACGGTCGCGCTGTGCACCGCGAGCGTCGTGGAAGAGACCCCGTCCTGGATGAAGCGGGAAGGCGAAACGGTCCGCGGTTGGCTGACCGCCGAATACCGCATGCTGCCGGGCAGCACAAAGATCCGCAAGCCGCGTCAGGACCGTCCGGACGGCCGCGCGACGGAAATTCAGCGGCTCGTCGGCCGTTCTCTGCGCGCCGTCTTCGACGCCGAGGCGCTCGGGCCGCGCACCGTCTATCTCGACTGCGACGTTCTTCAGGCGGACGGCGGAACGCGCACGCTCTGTATTTCGGGCGCGTTTGTCGCTCTTGTCGACGCGATTAACTCCATTCGCGCCTCTCTTCCGGACCCCGCGCGCTATCCTCTCCGCGATTCCGTTTCCGCCGTGAGCGTCGGAATCGTTCAGGGAACCACTATGCTCGATCTGTGCTACGTCGAGGATTTCGCGGCCGAAGTCGATATGAACGTCGTTATGACGGGCTCGGGCCGTTTCGTCGAGATTCAGGGGACGGGCGAAGAGAGCACGTTTGACGAAGAGCAGCTCGGCTCCCTTCTGGCTTTGGCCAAGCGGGGGAACGCGCATATCGCCAAGCTGCAGCGCGAGGCGCTCGGCGGCGCATGGCCCTTTGCCGAGTGAGCGCGGGGCTTGCGCGACATGGCTTTTTTTAACAAAAGGACTTCTATGGAAGTAGTTTCTGTAGTCGTGAACGGGCGCGTTTTACAGCGCGTTCTCGGAGCGAGCGACGAGCATCTGCGCGCGATTCGCAAGGCGTTCGGCGCGCGCGTGACCGTCGACGAAGAAAACGGCCTGTTTTTGGTCCGGTCGGAGGAGCCGGAAGCGGCGCGGCGCTGCGCGCGACTGCTGGAGCAGCTCCAGCGCTGGGTCGACCGCGACGGAACGCCCCTTACGTCCGACGACGTGCGCCGCGCTATCGACGAAGTTACGCAGGGAAAAGACGTGTCGCAAACGCGGCCGTTCGAAGTCTACGGCGGCAAGACGGTCCGCGCGAAGACGGCGGGCCAGGCGAAATACTGCCAGGCGCTCCGGGAAGCGGAAGTCGTCTTTTGCGCCGGACCCGCCGGGACCGGCAAGACCTATCTTGCCGCGGCGCGCGCCGTCGAGGCGCTCCGGGTCGGCGAAGTGCATAAAATCGTCCTCGTTCGGCCCGCAGTCGAGGCGGGCGAGAACCTCGGTTTCCTGCCGGGCGATCTCGCGGAGAAGATCAATCCGTACCTGCGCCCCCTGTTCGATTCGCTCGCCGATATGACGCAGTCCGACATGCTGCGCAAGTTCATTGAGGATTCGCGCGTGGAGATCGCGCCCCTGGCGTACATGCGCGGACGCACGCTCAACAACGCGTATATCATACTCGACGAGGCGCAGAATACGACGGTCGCCCAGATGAAGATGTTCCTCACGCGCATGGGGTTCGGTTCGCGCGTCGTCGTGTGCGGGGACGCGACGCAGTCCGACCTTTCGCGCCGCGTTAAGAACGGACTGGTCGACGCGTTCGAGCGGCTCCGCGACGTGCCGGACGTCCGTTTTCTCACGCTCGGCCGATCCGACGTCGTGCGCCATTCGCTCGTTCAGAAGATCGTCGAAGCGTATGAAAAATCGTTCGACGAGGAGGATTACAACGGCGTCGGACGGCGGTTTGACCGCTTTTCACAGGCGGAAGCCGGGCAGGACGGAGACGCCGAAAAGAACGACGCGGCTCCGGAATCGCCCGAAGGCGGTTCACGTTCGCAGAAAGGGATATAGAGGAACGGCTTATGGGTTTTTCTTCCTCCGACAGAGTGCGCACAAGAGCGCAGCGCGTCGCGTCGCGCGTCGCATACGATTCGTTTACGGAAAAGACCGCGCGGCTTATCTACGCCGACGACGGGCTCCTGAAGATCGGGTTCCTTCTCCTGGCCTCCGCGCTTGTTTGCACGATTTGCGGCGTGTGGAATCCCCCGAATAAATATCGCAAGTACATGACGCCCGACCGAACGATCGTATGCAATACGTCGTTCACGATGAAGAGCCCGATCTTGACCGCCGCCGACCGCGAACGCGCCCGGCTCCTCACCCCGCAGTACTACCGAAATAATCCCGCTATTTTTGACGAATACGAAGGGCGGTTTCTGAGCGGGCTCCAGCTCATTCTCGAACGGCCCGACTTTACGAGCTGCACCGCCGAGGATCTGCTCTTTCTCCAAGAGTGTCTGCCGGCGAATTTTAGAGAAGATTCGATCATGCAGGCGTTTGAGAAATTTCACGCCTATTTTGCCGACGACGTCGATCTCGCCGACTTCCGGCAGACGCTTAAAGAAGTGCTCGATCTCTATCGCAAAAAGGGTCTGTTGCGCCGACTCGATAAAGACGACGCCGCGTCAAACGACGACAAAGCGCGCCGCGCCGCCGGACTTGTCGCAACGAAGATACGCGTGTTTGAAGATCCGAATCTTATCGACGCCGCCCACGAAGAAGACGTCGCCGACGTGCTGCTCGGGAGCGGTTCGAATATTAAAAAGGTCTTAAAGGAGCGCATTTCCAACTTGGAAGTCGCCACGCTCATCGGCAACCGTATTAAAAACACGATTCCTGAAACGCTTCGGTACGAACCGAACGAGACCGATAAGATGCGCGAACGCGCCGAACGCAACGTCGAGCCGACGGTTCGCTCCTTTCAGGAGGGCGACACGCTCGTCGCGGCAAATAAAATGATCGGCGGCGAGGAGCTCGCGATCCTTAACGCGGAACGCGCGAATCAGTTAAGAAACCGTTCTTTCGCCGCGAAGACGGGCCGCTTTTTGGCCTCGTTTGTTCTGCTGTCCATCTTTCTGGTCGCCGTCTTTCTGCTCTTCCATAATTACCGCATCATGCCGCACTCGGGCGTTCATAAACGGAACGTGATCGAAGTCGTCGTTTTTCTGGCGATGTTCGTCGTCTTTATTGCGATAGGGCATATTATTCAGGAGCGGCTGGACAACGGCGCGGCGTCCCCTGAGATGGTTCCGATCCTCATGTTCATTCAGCTCACCGCGCTCGCGTCCACATGGGAAATTGCGATTTCGTTCGGAATGATCGCCGCGTTCATTATGACCCTTTCCGGTCCGTGTACGATCGACACGTTCGTAACGTTCGCGGGCTCGGGCGCGGCGGTCGCGCTTGCGTCGAAGAACGTCCGTTCGCGCACGCAGCTCTTTGGCGTCGCGTTCGCAACCGCCGTAACGGCGTTTGTTCTCTCGCTCGTCTCCGGATACGTCGTGAACGACCATTCGCGCGTTCTGCAGGAGGCGGGCGAGCGCGGCCTGTGGGGGTTCCTGGCCGGATTCTTAACCGCGGGCGTTCTTCCGATTTTCGAGCGCTGCTGCGGTATCTTAACTCCAATGCGCCTCTTGGAATACAGTAATCCGTCCCATCCGCTCCTGCAGGAGCTCAACCGCCGCGCGCCCGCAACCTACAGCCACTCGATTCAGACCGCGGCGCTCGCGGAACCGGCCGCCGAGGCGATCGGCGCGCGTTCCGCCCTTGTGCGCGTCGGCGCGTACTTTCACGACGTCGGCAAGATGCTGCAGCCGGAGAACTTTACCGAGAATCAGCACGGCTATAATATCCACGACAACCTTGAACCGCGCATGAGCGCGCTTGTTATCGTCGCGCATACGAAAGACGGCGTCGACCTTGGCAAGCGCTATAACCTGCCGAGCCAGATTATCGACCTTATCGAGCAGCATCACGGAACAATGCTCGTGGGGTTCTTCTACAACAACGCGTGCAAAAACGCGCGCGCAAACGATCCGAACGCGCCCGCGCCCGACGAAGCGCCGTTCCGGTATCCCGGCCCGATTCCGCAGTCGAAAGAGGCCGGCATACTTATGCTCTCCGACGCGGTCGAGAGCGCCAGCCGGTCGCTCGCCGACTGGACGCCCCGAAAGGTGGAAGCTCTGGTACACGGGATTATTGAGAAACGCATTGAAGACGGTCAGTTTAACGATTCCGGCCTGACGCTCGGCGAGCTGCATACGGTCGAGCAGTCGCTCGTTTCGACCATGCTGGCGAGCCATCACAAACGGGTCCAGTATCCGGACGCGAAGAAGAAAGAGAGCGCCGAAGACGTTTCTAAAGAGGGCGTTAAAGACGCGCCGAAAGAAGCCGCAAAAGACGAGACCAATTCGAAATCGCGGAATTCCGACGGTTCGACGATCGTGCGCCTGACGCCGAAACGAAAGGAAAACGGCGAGAGTTCGACGATTACCAAGTCGGACGTGAGCAGTTTCACGCGCCGGTCGGGCGGCGGATTTGAAGACGCCACTCAGAAATAACCGTTTGCCAGGGGCGAGTCATGCCGACCCGTAAAAAGATTGTATTTGATTTTATCGACGACCAAGAGCTCCTGAACGTCGACTTCGACCGCATGGAGCGCGCCATTGCGAAAATCCTTGCCGACGCCGGCGTTACCGCGGGCAAGATCGAGATCGCGGTCGTCGCGGCGGAATCGATGCACGCCATGAACGTCGAGTTCCTCGGGCACGATTACGCGACCGACGTGCTCGCGTTCCCCATGGACGGCGGCCCCGACGCCGGTTATCTCGAAGGGGATATCGTCGTATGTTCCGACGTCGCCGCCGACTGCGCGAAAGATTACGGCTGGGGCGCCGAAGAGGAACTGCTCCTCTATGTCATACACGGAGCGCTTCATCTCGTCGGCTACGACGACCACGCGCCGCAGGACGCGCCCGAGATGCACGCCAAAGAGCGCGAGTATCTCCGGTACGTCGGAGTCGACGGTTCACGAAGCCGAAACGAATAACGCGGCAGATTATCGTCCTCTGCATAGTTTGCGCGTATATTTACAGGGAGAATGAAATGAATAGACGGGAATACTTAAAAGGAATTGCCGCAGTCGGATGCGGCGCCGTTTTATCGCCGTTCGGACTTTGCGCGGACGCGGCGAACGAGCCGATTCGTCTGCGCGTCGTTTCGTACAATATCCAGATTGGCCGCGCCCCCGGCGGATCGTACAGCGACCCGAAGGAAGCGTTTCTCGACCGCACGGCGAGCCGCCTCAACGACATGACGCCGGACGTCGCCGGTCTCCAGGAAGTCGACAATAAAACGAACCGCAGCGGCGCCGACGTCGATCAGCTCGGTTACCTCGCGGAAAAGACCGGGTTAGTCGGAACGTTTGCGCCCAAGACCCCCTTGCCGGGCGGCATGTACGGCGTCGGCGTCCTGTCGAAGGAGAAGCCGCTCGCGACGCGCGTCGTTATTATGGAAGGGCGAGCGCATCCGCGCGCGCTGCAGATTTGCGAATTCGAACGCTACGTCTTTTTCAATACGCATTTTCCGCTCGTCGCCGAGCTGCGTTTGGCCGCCGCCAAGACGGTCGAGGCGGAGGCGCTGAAGTACGATAAGCCGATTATTCTCGTCGGCGATTTGAACGCTGAGCCTGATTCCGAGGAGATTCTGGAACTCAAAAAGACGTGGACGCAGGTCAGCCCGGAACGCCCGACGTTCCCAGCTCCGGAACCGACCGTTCAAATCGACTATGTCTTCGTGCGCAACGTCGCTAAAGTTACGACGTTAGAAGCGCGCGTCGTTGAAGATCCCAGTACGTCGGACCACCGGCCCGTCCTCTGCT
Source organism: uncultured Planctomycetota bacterium (assembly GCA_902786505.1). Taxonomy (GTDB): domain Bacteria; phylum Planctomycetota; class Planctomycetia; order Pirellulales; family Thermoguttaceae; genus RUG369. Next base: position 14,488 of record CADACS010000001.1, read on the forward strand.
CGATTGAAATGGAATAACGGCCAATATCGGCCCTTTGACGCGATCTGCGCCGGCTTATGGGCGTTCCCTTACGCCGGCGCGTTTTTTTATTTGCCGCCCTTTATATTCTTCGCGGGCGTGGACGCTGTAAAAAGATAAGGGCGGTTCTAAAAACTCCAGCCACAAACTACGAAAAAGGTAAATATTCCTGTAAGATGGAGGTCTTTCTTATTGACAAAATAGTTTTAAAAGCTATAATGACAAGTGGTTAGCAAATTTTCTTCCTGAGGTTATCATGAAACGCAAATCGACTCAAAATGAAGTAACACTGTTGTCAGAGATGATTCACGACGATAAGATTTCGTCTTTTCAGTCGACGTTGTTGCGTCTTGACCGATTAATTCCTTGGGAAGATTTTCGACCTCTTCTTCTGCAGGTTCGCAAACCTTCGCCCAAAGGGGGCAGACCTCCTTACGATGAAATACTCATGTTCAGACGTCTGATTCTTCAGGAACTGTATGGTCTTTCCGACGAAGCTCTTGAATTTCAGATTCTTGATCGTCGCAGCTTTCAAATGTTCCTCGGCATGAACATAGCCTCAGACGTTCCTGACGCCCGAACAATATGGCGTCTTCGCGAGTTATTGAAGAGTCATGACCTAATCAAAAAACTCTTTGACCGGTTCAATGAATATCTTTCAGCGCAAGGCGTAATAGCGCGGGAAGGCCGTATTGTAGACGCAACGTTCGTGGAAACGCCGCGTCCGCACAATACGCGTGAAGAAAACCGTTTGATCAAAGAAAATAAAGATAAAGAAGAAGTTTTTCCGACAAAAAGCGATCGTTCCCGCAGTCAAAAAGACACGGACGCTCGCGGCGCATATAAAAGGTCTGAATATCACTTTGGTTACAAGGACGCAGTTTCTGTTGACCCGGAAACGAAATTGGTGGAGAATTATGAGGTAACGTCAGCTAACGTCCATGACAGCCGCCAGTTATTATCCGTCCTGACTTCACCGGAACATGACGGCTCTCAGATTTATGCAGACAGCGCATATTCTTCGGCAGAATTGTCTCAACGCCTTTTGGATCTTGGTTATCGTCCCGAGATTTGCGCCAGAAGTTACCGCAATCGCCCGTTAACAGAAACTCAGAAATTGGCCAATAGTTATAAGTCCCGAATTCGCAGTCGAGTTGAACATGTTTTTGGCGATATAAAGAATCGTCGCGGCGGACTCTTAATTCGGACGATAGGGATCGCTCGCGCACGGGTTAAAATAGGCCTGATTAACTTGGCTTACAATATGAGGAGATATGTTTCGTTACTTACGGGCAAACTGATAAAAACAGCGTTTTAAGTGGGATACTGTGTCCCCATTTAAAATTAACGCTAAAAACAAACGTTAATTAGTGTTAAAACTTTCAAAAACACGTAGAAATCCGAGCAAAAAAGTCACTTTTTCGGTTTCTATAAAAAATTTCCCCCCCCCGAATAGAAAGAGGGGGATATTTTTGTGTTTTTGGAAGCGCCCTATTGACTTCTGGAGAAATCTGTGCCACAATAGGAACCGTTGCGAATGGACGCGTGTTGGTTTTGTTATAAACTTTGATCTGGTATGACTTAATAATAGAGGAACAGTAAAATGGAAAAGAAAAGAGATTGGTTTGGCGCTTGTTTGACTGCTTTGTCGACGGCCTACGTTTTGTGTTTGTTCGCTTGGAGCGTTAATGTTTATGCCGGGTGCGACGTAGTGTACTGCGTAGGGCAAACGACGGTCGGATCGACCGCTTGTTTTTTAGCGCTCTATTCGGCCTCCCTTGATAAATGTCTGGCAGAGGGCGCAGAAGGAGGGGACACGTCAATCTTAAATTGTTTTAGGGCAAGCGCGAGTCCTGAAGGAGATTGTTCAGATTGTAAATGCTGTCACGCTCCTAATGCAGCAAACGGAAGCGCTTGCTACTGCAAACACGTCGCCGTGCCCTAAAAAGCTGTCACGGATATTTTCCTGTGTCGCAATGAAACTATTTTTGTAGTGACACAGTCGACGCAGTCAACTTTTTGTGTTAAGGCGAATATCTGCGCTTTTGATTATCCTGATGCGATTTGTGTTCGTTACATTTTCAGCATCTTTCGCTTGTTTGACGAACGTCACTCCACAAGCGAAGCGTCTCCTTGAAAATGTGCGTTTTGGTATTTTTAAGTCGTTGCGATAAGCAGGGGCGGAGACAATTTTTAAATCTATATTATTTCCTCCGTTTTTCGGTTTTGAACCACGTTCAGCGTTTGCTGAAGAATGGAATGGAACATGTTTATTCGCGTAATCTGCCATCGTTATGGGATTAGAAAAGATGAAGACGTTCAGAAAACTGCGTTGTATTTGCTCTCTGGCGCTGCTGCTTAGTCTCAATGTTTTTTGTTTCGGCCAGACGTCAGACACAGACGCTTATTTAAGAAAATTTGAGAAGAAGTGGAACGAGTATCTTAAAGCGCTTGGCAACGTAGAAGGAAGCATAAACTGTAAGAGGACGCGCAATGGAAAACCTGGGGAAGAATTTGTAAACTATATTGTCTGCTCGTATCCTATGCTTGCCGAGCTTATTGATATTCATGGTTCCCTTGATAAGCCTATCGCCGCGAGGGTTACGGGAAAGGATTATTCTTTTTCTCTGACTCGTTCAAAACCTGAAGACGAGTGGATCATTGAATACGTGTCGGCTGATTTTCCCAATCGAACGCCGCTTCCTCTTTCTTTCCCGAAACATTTTGCCGATCCGCCGAATCACGTTGTTAATCCCGTCGGTTACACAGTTTTCAATATCCTAGGCGTTGGATTATTTGGGGTTGACTGCGACCCCAATCTTCCTTGGATGACGTCCAGCGAGTGGATTGTCGTCAAAGATATATCTCCCGTTGAAAAGGACGGAGTCAAATATCTATCCATGTCGTTCGAGTACAAGAGACCCGATTTTCCGGAGTCGGTCACTAGAAGAACCGATATTTCCCAACACCCTGAACTTAAGAATTATACTCTTACCGGCGACGTTCTGTTAACGACGGATTACTTTCTTATCGCCGAAGGAACTTTTCATGAGGAATGGCTGCGGTCGGTTCATGACATGCAGGTCGAGATAACGTACGACTGCGATTCGTATAAAGTTCCTTTGCCTCAAAAGCGTTCCATAAGAGAGTTTTGTAAAATGTTCGTTGACGGCGAGAACGTTGAGATCGCCGTGGAAGAGGATCTGGAATTTAAACTGAAGGAAACGAATCCTAAATCGAAAAAGCGGTTTACGCTTTCCCAGTTCGGTCTTCCGGAACCTGAGCTGCAGGAACCAGAACCCGATAGCGTGCGTTACATTTTGGCAGCCATTGGATTGGCTTTGATTATCGCGTTCGCAATACGAGTTTATCGCAAACGTCGGGCGAGAGCATGAACGTCTGTTTGTAAAAGTCGTTTTCATCGCTATTAGGAATCGCAGACTATTTCGGTTTTTTACATTTGGTCAGCTGCGGCAAAACGCAATTTTAGAATACGTCCGAGAAAAACGGAGACATATTTTCATGAAAAAGAAAACGTTGTTCTCAATTGTCGTCGGCGTGGCGCTTTTTATACTTGTGCTATTGGGTTTTGCCGCATATTTTGGAAGTCTCGAAACTGCCGCCGCATGGTTTAACGGACGTTCGTTTTCCATAGAGCCGCGAAGCGTGCTTTTGGAAAACTGCAGCCCCGGAACTGAGGAAATTGTTACGTTCCGTTTAAAAAATCTTACGTCGCAGAAGATTTCGGTTGTCGGTGAAAAGTCAAGTTGTTCCTGTGCGTTTGCCGAAAATATTCCGATCGCCGCCGGACCTAAGGAAACAGTCGAACTGAAAGTTCGCGTTCGGCTTCCTAAATACAGCTCCGATTACGATCAGTCGATTGTCTTTATGGTTTCGACGTCAAAGAAACTTGAAATGCCCATGGTTCGCGTCGTCGCTCACATACCTGAGCCCCTTCCTGTCCCTGACGACGCAGCCGAAACGCTCGCTGCGTCTGAGAGTCTCCCGACTCCTGAAATGAACGAGGACGCGGAAGCGACAGGTTCCGCCCAAGACCCTCAGATTCCCGACTCGCAAGGTCTGGAGAATCGCGAAGACTTGCTATGAGTCGATGGCTTTCGCGTTTGGTCGCTGCGATCTCCGGCTTCGCTATGTTCTTTTCCGCCTGGAGTATGTCGTACGTCTATAACGAGAACGGTCGGCTTGCGTCGGGATTGCGTTATCTTGAGACGGGAGATTTTTCTTCGTTTCACGTTAATCCGCCTCTCGTCAGTCTTGTCGGAGCAATTCCGGCGGCGGTCGGCGGCGCGTCGTGCCCGACGCGCGTGGAACTCGGAATCGCAAATTTTGCGCGCGACGAATACCGGGCGGGCAGACTTTTTCTGACTAAGAATCCGAATCACCGCATTTTTTTATTTTTCGGACGTCTTTGCTGTATCGTCCTTGTTTTGGTCGGTCTATGGACGACGTTTCGTTTCGCCGCCGCATCCTACGGTGCGGTTTCCGGATTCATTTTTCTTTTACTTGGCGCTTTTTCGCCCTATACCCTCGGTTATGGGGCCCTTATTGTTCCCGACGTATCGGCGGCGTTTTTGGGGGCCGCGTCCGTTTTTTTCTTTTGGCGCTGGCTCCGCTCTCCCGAAGTCGACGCCGCGTTTCTCGCAGGCTGCGCGCTTGGACTTGCCGAATTAACGAAGTTTACGCTTTTGATCTTTTATCCTCTTTTTGTCGTCATGTGGGCGATTTACCGCATACCGCATCGGTCGTCCGACGCCGAGCTTAAACGACAGTCTCCTCTTCGTCGACAGGCGCTGCAGCTCTGTATGATCTTTGGTCTTAGTCTCATTCTTATCAACGTGGGTTACGCGTTTGAAGGAACCGGAAAGCAGCTTCGAACATTTAAATTTCAAACAACGTTGTTTACCGGTTATAAAAAGCTTACGGACGTCCCCGCGGCTGGAGACAATCGATTCTCCGAAAAGGGAAACATTGTCGAAAAAACGCTGGGACTTCTGCCGACCCCTCTCCCCGCAAATTTTGTTCAGGGAATCGATACGCAGCGACTCGACTTTGAACGAGGTCTCCCCTCGTATTGTCGCGGAACTTGGTCGGATCACGGCTGGCTCTGGTATTATCTCTACGCATTCCTCGTAAAGATTCCGGTCGGAACGCTTCTCTTATTTCTACTTGCTGTTTTTTGCAGTTTGGCGCTCACGGGGTACAACTTGCCTTGGCGCGACGAAATGGTTATTCTCCTTCCGGGACTCGTTCTCTTGGCGTTTGTCAGTTCGCAGACGGGATTTTCGCTTCATTCCCGCTATGCGCTTCCCGCGCTTCCCTTTTTTTTCCTCTGGACGAGTAAAGTCGGTCGAGCTTTCCGGAACGTTCGGCGACGGGATCCGAACGAATCCGGCAAACGACTAGAGCGCCCGCAGGGATATAGAACGGTTCGCGTTTTAACAATCGTATTGACGGCATGGTCAACTTTAAGCGTTCTATCGGTTTATCCCAACTCGATTTCGTATTTTAACGAACTGGCGGCGGTCATTCCAACCTCCGGAACCGAACGACCGACAATTCCGCGCGTTCAAAAATCGCATCGCTTGTCCTCATGGTATAAAACGCTCGTTTCAGCCGGTCCGATAAACGGTCCGCGGCATTTGCTCGATTCCAATATTGATTGGGGGCAGGATTTTTTCAAATTGGAACGCTGGAGTCAAAAACGTCCAGAAATTAAAATGATTAACGTCGCCTATCAGGGAAGTTATCCGCTCGAATTGTCGAAAATGCCGGTACAACAGTTTTGGGGAGGAGCCCCTAAGCCAGGCTGGTATGCCGTCAGCGTCAACTGCCTTTATTCGCGCGAAGGAGAATATCGGTATCTTCTCGATTGCGAGCCCGTCGATATGGTTGGATACTCCTTTTACATTTACCATTTGACCAAGGAGGACGTTGCCGGAATCAACGACTCTGTAGATTCGTTTTCACCCCCTTGAACAAGAAACGAGCGGTTCCAAAAACGCCGGCTGCAAACGATAAAAAAGCGTGAATATTCCCGCAAAAGCAGTCTTTCTTATTGACAAAAGCTATAAAGACAAACAGTTAGTTAATTTTCTTCCCGAGATTGTCGTGAAACGCAAGCCGACTCAAAATGAAGCAGCTTAGTTCAAAGTTTTGTGGGATCGGGGCTTGATTCTCTTGATATTTCAGTTTGAAAACGCTAAACTTGTAACAGATTCTTTCCGAAATAACGGCGCGCGCCACGCGGCGCCTTAACGAAAAAGACAAGGAAAATGCCATGCGGTTAATTTTACGTTTGACGCTGTGCGTTTTAGTCGCGGCTGCGGCGGCGCCTGCGTTCGGTCAGCAGCTGCGCGAAAGGCCCGACACGCTCTACTTTGAGACGGAAACGTTTGCCGATAAAGGGGGCTGGGGAATCGACACGCAGTCGGTCGAATTGGTCGGTTCGCCCTATCTCATCGCGCATGGCTGGGGAACCCCGGTCGCCGACGCGAAGACGACGGCGGAATTTCCTAAGCCGGGAACATACCGCGTTTTCGCGCGCACGCGCAACTGGGTCGCGCCGTGGACGCCCGAGTACGCGCCGGGCCGATTCCAGATCGCCGTCGACGGAAAGCCGCTTGAGACTGAGTTCGGAACGAACGGGGTCGACTGGTCGTGGCAGGAGGGCGGAACGGTCGAGATTTCCGCCGACCGTCTGAAGGTCGAGCTTTCGCTTCATGATCTTGCCGGATTCGACGGCCGCGTCGACGCGATTCTCTTTACCGCGGATAAAGACTTTACGCCGAGCAACGAGCTTTCCGCGCTCGCCAAGATGCGCAAAGACGCGCTCAGGATTCCCGACGAGATTCCGGTCGCCGGCGACGGCAAAGTCTACGATTTAGTCGTCGTCGGGGGCGGAATCGCGGGCTCCTGCGCGGCAATCTCCGCCGCGCGGCTGGGCGCGTCCGTGGCGTTCGTTCAGGATCGGCCCGTTCTCGGCGGAAACGGGAGTACGGAAGTGCGCGTGCATCTCAACGGCGAGATCAGTCTGCCGCCGTACCCGAATCTCGGCAATCTTACCCACCTTATGGGCCCGCACGGAGGCGGAAACGCGCGCGAGGCGGATCACTATAAAGACGCGACGCGGCTCGAATTAGTACAGGCGGAAAAGAATATCGATCTCTATCTCGGCGTGCGCGTCGACGCGGCCGACGTCGAAGTACGCGGCGGAGCGCGCCACATTAAGAGCGTCTGCGGAACGAATATCGAGACGGACCGTCCGATCCGCTTTTTAGGCAGGACGTTCGCCGACTGCACGGGCGACGCGGCGGTCGGCTATCTTGCGGGCGCGGATTACCGTATGGGCCGGGAAGCGAAGTCGGAATACGACGAGCCGAGCGCGCCGGAAGAGGCCGACAAGCTCACGATGGGGTCGTCGGTCCAATGGAATACGGCGGACGTCGGCGAAGAGACTACCTTTCCTGAACTCCCGTGGGCGATTCAGTTTAACGAGAATACGATTAAACCGTCGACTCACGGCGACTGGGACTGGGAAGGGGGCATGAACCGCGATCAGGTCTACGAGATGGAACGCATTCGCGACGTCGGCCTGCGCGCCGCCTACGGACATTGGTCCTATATGAAGAACCACACCCCGAAAGGCTGGGAAGACAAAGTCAAGACGCGCAAGCTCAACTGGACGGCGTACGTTGCGGGCAAACGCGAATCGCGGCGTCTGCTCGGCGACGTCGTTTTGCGCGAGCAGGATATTGTCGGCGCGAAGCCGTTCGAGGACGCGTCCGTGACGACGACGTGGTCGATCGATCTGCACTATCCGGATCCGGCGAACCTTCGAGATTTCCCGGAAGAGCAGTTCCGCGCGATCTGCAAACAGGTCGCGATCAAGCCGTACGCGATTCCGTACCGCTGCTTCTATTCGCGCAACGTGGAGAACCTCTTTATGGCGGGCCGCGATATCAGCGTAACCCACATTGGACTGGGTACGATTCGCGTGATGCGCACCGGCGGCATGATGGGCGAAGTCGTCGGCATGGCGGCGTCGATCTGCAAAAAGAACGACTGTCTTCCGCGCGACGTCTATAAATCGCATCTCGACGAGCTCAAAGCGCTTATGGAAAAGGGCGTCGCGCCCCCGACCGCGAAAGCGTCCGCGCTCGCGAGTCCGAAATGGCTTCCGGCCGACGCCGAGAATATCGCGCTGAAAGCGAAAATTACGGTCGACAGCGAATATAAGAAAGGCCCGAAGTATCCGAAAGAGAACATTAACGACGGCAAGGCCGATTTCTCCGTCAACGAAGGACGCTGGGTCAGCGACGTCGACGACGGACATTGGGTCGACTTTACCTTCGACGCGCCCGTTACGATTAACGCCGCGCGCATCGTCTCCGGTCAGGCGGGCTATAAGACGCCGATCGGCGATTTTCACCTCATGTACGAGAAAGACGGCAAGCTCGTCGATTTGCCCGGCTCGGCGGTTACGGAAAACGAGGCGATTATCGTCGCGCTGAAATTCCAGAAGACGACGTCGAAGCGCTTCCGGCTTCATATCACGCAGACGCCGGAAAGTCTGGCGCGCCTCTGGGAAGTCGAGTTCTATAACGCAGCCGACTGACCCGCCGTTCGGTTCGGAGTTTCGCTCTAAACGCGCGCCGCCCGATTGGAAAGGTTTCTCCTCTTCCGATCGGGCGGCTTTTTTTGCGTTGGGAACCGCGCGCAGCGAACGGGGCGTCAGCGCGCGCAGAACGCGGCGATCTCGCGTTCCAGCAGCCGAAAGACGTTCGCCGCGAGATACCCGTCGGCGACCGCGTGATTGAGGCGGACGGAAACCGGCATGGCGAGCCGTCCGTTCTCTTCCCGGTATTTGCCCCAGTTAATGATCGGCGCGAAGTAGAGATAGCCGTCGGGCAGCTCGATATTGAGGGAATCGTACGACGTCCACGGGATATACGACGCGTCGAACCAGTTCGGGTGATTCGCCATGTCCAAGCCGTACTCCCGCGTCTGTTTCGCGCGTTCGAGGTCGTCTAAAGCGCCGCGGTAAAAGACGCCGTAGTCCGCGTTATAGTACGTATAGACGGGCGTGCAGGTCTCCGTATCTTCGTGAAAGACGTACTGCGCGGGATGAATAACGTCGTAACAGATAAGTTCTTGCGTCTGCCAAAGATATCCCATTTTATAGTCGTCGCGCGAATTGAGGACTTTCGAAAGCAGATAGAGAAAATTCAGGTAAAACTTTGTATTCGTCCGTTTAGAGCATGCGACAAGTTCGGCGACGTCGACGCGCGCCGTCATGGAGAGCGAGCATTTGCAGTCTTCGGAAAAATGCCGAAAGACGCCTTTGCGGTAATAGGAATCTTTATCGATAATTCGGTAGTTCATACGAGCGGTTCTTTCAGCGAAATTCTTTTGCCGCGGGCGGACGCCGCACAGCGCAAATAAAAAGCGCAGGAGCCGGCGAGCGACGTCCGGGCTCCTGCGCGTGAGAGTAGAAGCGGCGCCTGAATCAGTCGGCGGTGGCGCGTCCGGTCGCGACGTCGAATTCGTCGATCGCGGGCACGAGCATCGCCAGCGACGCAAAGAAGTACGCGGCGACGACGGAGACAAAGACCAGGAACGGCTTGCCGAGCATAAAGCTCGTCGCGGCGTAGAAGGTCGCGGGCGGGAGCGTAAAGCTCGCCAGCGCGATCGCTTTCGACGGATTGCGCGCGCCGAGCGCGGCGTAGAGGCCGACCCCGCCCCCGATCATAAAGGCCAGGAACGGCTGGAGCTGCGCTTCGAACGAGCCGCTGAACGCGAGCATCGTCCAGATACAGACCGCGACGCCCACGAACAGGAAGAAGACGACGCCCAGACTTGTCGCCGACGCGTTGCGCGTGTTCTCGTACTGCAGCCCGATATGCACGCCGATCATGGCCACGAACAGGTAGAGCACGAGAATCCCCACGAGGAGATAGAACGCGGTCGACGGCTCTAACGCTCCTTTATACGCCAGATAGACGCACAGGAAGAGGGGGAGGACCGTCGCTTCCTTCATATTGTAGAAGGCGCCGAGCAGTTTGCCGAAGACGAACTCTTTCGGCTGCAGGTCGCTCACGAGCAGGAGCGGAAAGGCGCCCAGGTCGCGTTCGGACGTCATCGACGCGATCGCCTGCGCGTTGAGCAGGAACATGGACAGGAGAATGAGCGGGAGCGTCGGGGCGGCGAGCTGCGCAAAGGACGGCGTGGCGACCGTCGCGAACGTATGATGCAGCGCGAGCGCCGCGAGAACGAACAGCAGGACGTAGGCGATGCGGACGACGAACGTCTTGCGGCCGTACGCGCGCGTGCAGAGCTCGCGCCAGAGAATCGGATTGTCCCAGACCTCTTTTGCTTTTCCGCTCGAGGAGACCGACGGGTCGATCGCGTATTTTCCTTCCGGGGCGACGCCCGCGGCGATCGACTCTTCCGTAACGAGCCCGCTCTTCTGCGAGAGGACTTCCCGCGCGACCGCCGCCACGCCCGCGGTCCCTTCGCGCGTCTCGACGTCGTGGAGCGTCTCTTCGACCGCGAAAAGGTTGTCCGTGAGATCGGCGTACGGATTGTCGTCGCGCGTTCCGGAAATCTGGGACCGGCGTTCGGCCGCTTCCCGGTCGAGACGCGCCTGAATCGCTTCCTGGCGCCACGTGTCTTGCTCCATGGTCGCGTTTTTAATCGTTTCGCGGGACGGATTCCAGACGCGGACCATGAGAATGGCGACGGCGTTAATGAGCGCGGTGAGCGCGGCGCACGCGACGAGGAAGGGCGCGACCGGGGCCAGCGAATTATGCAGCGCGGAAAGGAAGCCGGTCGCGGCGCCGAGGTCGTCCGGCCTTGCGGCGACGAGAATAGCGCGCCACGGACTCATGGCGCAGGCGATCGCTTCGGTCGAATATCCGAACCAGGAATCGCCCAAAATACCGAACCCGACCGCTTCCCAGAATCCGATCCAGATCGTCAGAATGAGGATTGTCGCCGAGAGCGCCTGGAACGTCTTATCGCGCCAGAGCGCGACGGCCGACCCGAGCGAGCCGCTCGCGAGCGTCGCGAACAGGGTGACGCAGAAGACGCGCCCGACCTGCCCGAGCGAGACGCCGCCCAGAAGCGCGGTCGCGAGCAGAATCGGGACCGACACGACGATAAAGACGAGAATCGACAGGAGCGCCGCGCACAGCTTGCCGAGCACAAGCTCGCTGTTCGTGAGCCGCGTGAGGAGCAGCAGGAGGAGCGTCTTGCGGTCTTTCTCCTGGCCGACGGCCGCCGCGGCGAGCGTCGCGCCGAAGAAGAGCGTAACGACGAGCTGAAGGGGCGCAAGGAGCCCGAAAAGGGACGAGCCGAACCGCGCAAAGTCGCCCACGTCGACGATGCGCTGCGAGCCGCTCGTAACGAGCCACGCCGCGCTCACGACGAGCAGCAGGAATCCGCCGTAGACGCCGCGTCCGACGTACGTTTTATCGCGTCTGGGCGCGATGGTCGCTTCACGCGCAAATACCGGTCCAATAAACATAATCCAGTCCTCGTTAAAGTAACGCCCCGTCGGGGCCCGCGGCAAGAGGCCGGATCCTCGGTCCGCGCCGCGTTCTGCCATTATACGCCGTTTCCCCGTTTCCTGCAAGTCGTAGCGCCGGAGCGCGCGCCTTTACGCCCTGTGAGAAAAAATATATTGTCATTAGTTCCTGAAATCTATATAATACGCGCAAACGCAGAATTATTCCGGAGAAAGCCGGCGCCGTCGCGCAGGTCCGCTCGGCCGGCGCCGGAGGCTCGTCGTAACAAACGATTTGAATAACAAACGATACGAAAGGAACGTTATGTCCCTGTCTTGGAAACGTCTTTCGATTTACTTTGCGGTTAGCGCCGTCGCGGCGGCCGCCTCGATTTCTTTGTCCTTCGCGGACGAGCCGGAGCCCGTCCTGCCCGAAGCGCCCGCCGCGGAATCGACGGAAAAGGCCGAGCCGCCCGCGCTCCCCGAGCCGGAAGTCGAACAGCCGAAGCTTGAAGTCGACGAAGACGACCCGAAAGAAGAAGGCTCGCTTGACGAAGAGCTCGAAAAGGTCGTCGAGAAGGAACTGGGCGAAACGACGAAAGAGAATTCCGCCGAGGAACTGATCAATCTCGCGACGGAGCTCAAACTTTCCGCGACGACTCTTCTCGATCTCACGAAAGTCGTTTCGCTCCTCAACAAAGCGGAGAAGATGGGGCTCGACGACGAGAACAAAGAGTTCGCGCATCAGCTTAAAGTCTCGGCGCGGCTCGACCGCGGGCTCGCCGTGGCGCAGCTCTTTATGAGTCCGGAACTGAATCTGGACGAGCTTCCCCGCGGCTGGCAGGCGCTGCGCAACAACGCGATCGGCGACCTCGAATACGCGCTCAAAGAGAATCCCGACATGCCGATCGCGAATCTTTCGCTCGGCCGGCTCTATATGATCGCCGAACGGGAAGCGGACGCTAAAAAGACGCTCGACCTCGCGATTTCCAGCGAAGACGAGTACGCGGAAGACAGCGTTAAAGTCCTCGCGCTCATGTTCCGCGCGCTCCTCGAAAACGATCCGCGCGCCGCGATTCCGTTCGTCGAGAAGGCGATTGGAATCGAGCCGGAAGCGGAACCGCGCCTCTATTCGCAGTATTCCGCGTATCTCCAGCTGACCGGCCGGACCGACGAAGCGCTCAAACAGATCGACCGCGCGATCGAGCTCGCGCCCGACGTTCCCGATTACAAAAAGGAAAAGGCGATTCTTCTGGCGAAGATTAAGCGAATCGACGAAGCGCGCAAGCTCTTCGACGAAGCGACCGCGGGCGCCGAATCGAACGTCGCGCTTATGGTCGAGAAGGGCCAGTTCCTCGCGTCGATCGACGACTACGACGCCGCGCTCGCGCTCTATACGGATCTTCTCGCGAAGTACGACGGCCCCGGCCTCTACTTCCTTCGCGGCGCGCTCTACGCGCAGCAGAAGAACTTCCGTCAGGCGCTCGCCGACGCGAATCAGGCGCTCCGCCGCGACGCGAACCTCCTGCCCGCGCTTCGTCTTAAAGGCGTAATCTATCTGGAAATGGAACGTTACGACGACGCCGTTCGCACGTTCACGCAGCTGCGCGACAAGTCGAAGGACGACGCCGGCAAGCTCGAAGCGAAGACGCAGATCGCGTACGCGCTCTCGAAGCAGGGCAAATACAGGACGGCGTCCGAGCTCCTCAAAAAGGAACTCGAAAAGCAGCCGGACAACGTCGAACTGCTGCGCTCGCTCGCCGATATGGAGCTCCTGTTCGGCCATTGGGGCGAAGCGGACAGGCTCTATAAGCGCCTCCTCGAAATTGATCCGAAGGATTCCGGCGTGCTGAACAACTACTCGTGGCTTCTGGCTACCTGTCCTGAAGATCAGTATCGCGACGCGGCGCGCGCGCTCGAATACGGCAAGCAGGCGGCGGAAGCGACGCTCTACGCCGCGCCGCACATTCTCAGCACGCTCGCGGCCGCGTACGCCGAGGGCGGCGACTTCGAAAGCGCGCGCTCATGGTCCCAGAAAGCGGTCGAGCTGGGCGAAAAAGAGAACCACGAGAGTCTCGATTCGCTCAAAAAGGAGCTTGAGTCCTATAAAGAGAATAAGCCGTGGCGCGAAACGTCCGAAGTCCTCGAAGTAACCGACGGCGACGCCCCCGCGCCTCCCGCCGAGGAAAACGCGGCTGAGGTTAAGCCGGAAGAGACGGAACAGAACGCGGAATGACCCCGCGAACCGGCGGAGACGCGCGGCCCGCGTCTCCGTCTTGCTTTTAGAACCGAACCGGACGTTTCCGGGTTTTTTTACTGCACGGGAGTATCGCATGAAACGTATTTCTTCTTACCGAACCGTTCTGACGCTCTTGGCCGCGGTCGCGGCGGCCGTTCTTTGGACGGCGCCCGCGCGCGCTCAGGAGCCCGCCAAATTCCAGGCGATTAAGGACGTCGTCTATAAGACGGTCGGCGACCGCGAGATCAAATTGAATCTCTTCCTTCCGCTCAAAGACGGCCAAACGGTTAAAGGGGAACCGCTCCTGATCTTCCTCGACAGCGGCTGCTGGTACAGCGGGGATCCGGGCAACGGCGGCATGTGGAACGAGTTCGGCGCGCTGGACCGCGGCTTCGCGATCGCGAGCGTCTCGCACCGTCCGATTAACGAAGCGCCTTTTCCCGCGCCTATGGAAGACGTTCGCGCGGCCGTTCGGTTCCTGCGCAAGCACGCGTCGGAGTACGGCTACGATCCCGACCGGTTCGCCGTGAGCGGCTGGTCGTCCGGCGGCAATCTCTCGCTGACGCTCGGTATTTCCGACGAGAAATCGCCCTTTAACGTCGGCGACAACTTAGACGTTTCCGGGCAGGTTCAGCGCGTAATCGACTTCTACGGCCCGTCCGATTTCACGGTCGCGTTCGACCGCTACGCGGATCAGTCGATCGACTGCATCTACATTGCGTTCGACATGCCGCGCGAAGCGGCGAAGAAAGATTCGGAGCAGTACGCGGAGCTCCAGAAGCGCGCGAAGAAATACTCGCCGATCTTCTACGTCGACGGGAATTACGCGCCGACCCTCCTGCTGCACGGCACGAACGACCCGATCGTTCCGCAGAGCCAGAGCGCCATGATGTACGAAACGCTTCGCATTAACGGCGTGCGCGCGCAGGCGATGGTCTCCGACGGCGGCGTTCACGATTGGACCCGCCTTTTCTCGAGAGACCATATGGCGCGCGAAATTTTCGAATTTCTTGAATGGTAACCGGTTAAGCCGCCCCGCCGTTTCACAAAGGAGTGTGAGGTTTATTCGATGAAGAGAGTCGTCGCTTATTTTGCGGCCGCGGCGTTCGCGGTCCTTGGCGCGTTTGCCGGCATGGCGCGCGCGCAGTCGGACGCGGCCCCCGCGTCGAAACTGCCCGAGTCCTTCCTGAGCGCCAACGGCCAGGAGTTCAAGCTCGTGAGCCCGGGCGTCTTTATGATGGGGAACGGCGAGCCCGTCGCCGAACTGATTAAGAAGTTTCCGGGCGGCCAGCAGAGCTCGATGGAAACGTCGGTCAGCCGGCGCGTTACGCTGACGCAGCCGTTCTATCTCGCGACGCGTCTGACGACGGTCGGCGACTTCCGGCGGTTCGTCGAGGCGACCGGCTATAAGACGACGGCGGAGCAGAAACACGCGGCGCGCGCGCTCGATTCGACCGGCGCGTGGGCCGATATGCCCGGCCTGAACTGGCAGGAGCCCGGCTTCGAGCAGGGGAGCAAGAGCCCCGTCGTGTGCGTAAGCTATTACGACGCGCTTGCGTACGTCAACTGGCTCAACGCGACCGCGCCCTCCGAACCGACGCTCGGCGGCAAACCGCGCTACGTCCTGCCGACGGAAGCGCAGTGGGAATACGCGGCGCGCGCGGGCGCGGCGACGGAGTATTTCTGGGGCGACGATCCCGCCGCGGGCGCGAAATACCTCAACGCGGCGGACGCCGGGGGCGGTCCGGCGGGCCAAAAGTGGACGAGCGCGTTTCCGTTCAGCGACGGGTACGGCGCGACCTCGCCGGTCGGATCGTTCGAGCCCAACGGCTGGGGGTTCTACGATATGCTCGGGAACGTCTGGGAATGGTGCGAGGATCGGTTTGAGACGTACGGCGGCCAGCCGGTCGTGGATCCGCGCGGCGCGCTCTTTGGCGAATACCGCGTGCTGAGAGGCGGAGGCTGGGACGCCGCGCCCGCGCTCGCCCGATGCGCGTACCGGGGCGCGAATCTGCCCGACGCGTGCAATACGAACTACGGCTTCCGCGTCGCGATTATTCCGCCGACGCCCGCCCCCGCGCCGGCCGCGACGCCCGTTGAAGAGCCGGCCGCGAACGTCGCGGAAGAGCCCGGTCCGCAAGCGCCGGCCGCGGAAACGCCCGCGCAGGAACCGGAAGAGACGGTCGCCGACCAGGTCGTTTCCGACGCCGAATTTGGCGGCGCCCCGCGTTCGGGCTCGGGAATTGCCGAAGAGAGCCCGTTAAAGCAGAAGATCGCGAAATTGGGGCTCTTTGCCCTCGAAGGACGCAAAATAATCGGCGACGACGTCGTAACGCGCGCCGTCGAGTCGATTACGGTCGCCGATTACCGCGAGGCGTCCGCGGCGCTCAAGGCGGGCAAACCGCTCGACGAGACGGTCCTCAAAAAGATCAAAATGGCGGCGCTCCTTGCGGAGCTCGGCGAGGCGAACGTTCCTGAATCCGGGCTTCCGAACTACGATCTTCTTCCAGCGGTCGCGCAGGACCGCGCCGTACTCCTCGGCAGCCTTGCCTTTATCGGGCAGGAACTCCTCGACGACAAAGAGGACGGAGGGGAAGAGGAACCGAACGAAACGCCAAAATAACGCGCGGCCCTTTTTGGGGCGGACAGACCGCGGCAAGACGGAGACGGCGTTCGGCCTTTTTTCCGTCTTGCCGTTTTTCTTTTCCAACTTCGAACGCCGTTAAAATCTAAGCGAACTGTAACTTTTGGGCCCGCGCCGCGAAAATATTAAACCGCCGAACGCGCGGACGTTCTTGCCCCCGCCGCGCTTAGCGCTACAATAGTTCTAAATGAAATTAGCGTCGGTTTTTCGGCGCGCCGTTGAACACCTGTTCGCAGAAAGGACAAACTATGCGTTTTAATCCCGCGTTTTTAGGCGCCTGCCTTATCGGCGCCGCCGCGTTTATCGCCGCGCCCGAATTCTACTCGGCCGCCGCCGCGCAAGACGGACAAGCCGCCGAAGAGAAGGAAAAGTATACGCTCGACGAATCGATCTTCGATATCGAAGAAGGCCAGTCTGCCGACTATTACGTCAAGGCGGAGGAAAAACTGCGCGCCGAAATGAATAAGTTCATTGCCGCGACGCCCAATGTGGACGACCGCGTCGGCGTCTTTGGCAAAGCGAACGCCGCGCTCGAGAAGATCTGGAGAGGAACCTTTAACGCCGAAGACGCCAGCGACGAAGCGCGCGCCAAGGCCGCGAGCCCGATCGTCTCGACTCTTGCCGAAGAAGGAAAGACCGAAGAACTCGTCGAACTCTATAAGCGCTTCAAAGACTCCGAATCGAACGCGCTTAAAACGGTCGCCGCGCGCGCCGCCTCCGGTATCGGCGTCTCGATCGCCGCCGCCGCGAAGGACGCCGACGCCCTCGCCGATTCTCTCAAGAGCTGGGAAGAGAAGGAAAACGACGTCTTCTCGCAAGCCGCTGTCGCCGCGACCGCCGTCACCGCTTTCGGCGGAGAACTTGCCGATCAGGGCAAGGGGGACGAGCTCGAAGCGCTGGTCAATCGCTTTAAGGATTCCGAAGACAAGGCGGTTCAGAACGCCCTTAAGAATCTTGAGGGCAAAATCCGGTTCGCGAAGCTCGTCGGCAATGAGATGGTCGTCGAAGGGCTCTATCTCGACAAGACCGAAATCGACTGGAAATCCTATCGCGGCAAGGTCGTACTCGTCGATTTCTGGGCGACGTGGTGCCCGCCGTGTCTTGCTGAAATTCCGAACGTTCAGAAGCTTTATGAAAAGTATCACGACGCCGGATTCGAAGTCCTCGGATACAGCGTCGACAGGGACCTCGAAGCGCTTGAAAAATTCGAGGAAGAGCGCAAGCTTCCCTGGAAGACCGCCTCGCGCAAACTTTCGACGGACGCCGAAAAAGATTACGTCAATCTTTCCGATTACTATGGAGTCGAATCGATTCCGACCATGATTCTCGTCGGCAAAGACGGCAAGGTCATTAGCACGGAAGCGCGCGGCGCCGAACTGAAGCGGCTGCTCGAAGAGCAATTTCCCGACGTTAAATGACCGTTAGCCGGCGCTTTCGACGGCGCCTGCAGTTCGTAGGAGAGCGGTTTCCCCAACGCCGGGGAGCCGCTCTTTCGCGGCCGGCGCCGTTCGGCCGCGCGCTTTTCTCGGCGTCAAAAGGTTTTGTTTTTGCCGGTCTTGATAACCGCAGATTTCTCTTTATTTCTTATTGCGCGTTTCGCTTCTTGATTTCGACGCGCGTTTCTGACATAATGCGCTCCTGAAAGCGGGAAGTTGCGCTTTGACGCGCAGCCGGCGTTTCTGGGGAGCGGGGCCGGCGCCCGAACGAACGGACCGTCCGAACGTGCGGCGCTCGGACGTCGAACAGCGAGGGGATTTATGAATTATCGTATTTCTATATTTGTACTGACGTTGGCGGTTTTCTGTCTCCCATGCGCGAATCTGCGCGCGGACGAGCCGCCCGTTGCGAACGCGCCGGCCGCGGAGTCGGAGCCGGTTCCGATCGCGCAGAGCGAGAACGAGGACGCGCTCTATGTCCTTTCTTTATTGGATATTCCGGACGGCGAGAGCGCGGCGTTCTACGCAAACCGGCGCGGCGAGATCGAGCAGGCGGTGCGCAAATACGTCGGCAAGACGCCGACTCGCGAAGAGTACGACGCGCTCATGGAGGAGGTCGCGGAAGCGTACGTCGCGATTAATAAAAAAATCGTCGAGTCGGCCGATTTCGACAAAGACGCGTCGCCGGGCAATTTTATGCTCTATTGCGACTCGCTCGTTAAAAAGGGCGCGCTCGAAGAGATCGAAACGCTCCTGAAAGAGGAGAAAGCGTCCGCGCAGCCGAACGTTACGCGCGTGGCGGCGCTGCAGATCGCGTCGGTCGGCGCCGCGGTCGTTAAGGCGTCCGATAAGGGCGACGGCGTTATGCTGCGCAAAATAGGCGCGGCGCTCGTCGAGAAGGCGGCGCGGGAGCCTTCGAACGAGAATCTGCAGCTCTTTGTCTACGGCGCCGCCCAGCTCGACCGCGTCGATAAAGAGATCGCCAGCGCGACGAAACGCAAAGCGTTCGATCGGTTCTGGGAATCGGAAAATCCGACCCTGCGCGCGTTTGCGACGACCTACGACGCCGACCGGCGCCGCGCCGAGCTCGTCGGCTCGGAGATGCGCGTCGAAGGGCTCTTTCTGGACGGAACCGCCGTCGACTGGAGCAAGTACCGCGGCAAAGTCGTACTGATCGACTTCTGGGCGACGTGGTGCGGCCCGTGCGTCGCGGAAATTCCGAACGTGCGCGCGCTCTACGCGAAATATCGCGATTCCGGATTCGAGGTCCTCGGATACAGTCTCGATTCCGATCCCGCCGCCCTGCAGAAGTTTGTCGCCGATAACGCGCTCCCGTGGCCGACGCTCTCGCAAAAGAAATCGGTCGACGCCAAGCCCGGCTATGTCGACCTCGCCAAGTTCTATTCGGTAAAGTCCATTCCGACAATGATTCTCGTCGGACGCGACGGCAAAGTGATCGACGCCGACGCCAAAGGCGCGCGCCTGCGCCAGTTATTGGAGGCCGCGTTTGAGTAAAAAGCGTTCTCGGCGCCGCGGAGATAACGCGGCGTCGGCGAATAAGGGAGACGGCGGTTTCTCGGCCCATGCTCCCGACTGAGATAAAGAAGAATGATTTGCGTAACTTGCGGCGACGAATAGCGTTCTGATTCCGTGCGTTTGCCCCGAAACGAGGGCTTTCCGCCTCTTCGAGCATGATAAACGGTCAAGCGCCGGCGTCTCTTTTTCTTGATAATTCCGTGCAGACGGGTATTCGTCGAATTTGATTTAAAAGACCCAAGCATACCGGGCTATTTTCAAGGCGCCGAAAGAAGGGCGGAAAATCTTAGGCTTACCCATTTTAGAATGACTGTCAAGAAAGGAACTGCGTCCGATGGCTTACAGCGATATTCCCGGATACGTCGAGTATCTGGATTTGAATCATCGGTATTATGTCGTTATCGCGTTGAAGAAAGAATTGGAAGACTCTTTGTTTGACTGTCATTTTTTCGACGACGACGGCGATATTAAAGAGGGCTTTGAAGGATTCTGGTTCAATGAAAAGGTCTTTCTGCTCATGGAGAAATATCTTTTTAACTACATCGACGACGAGTGCAAACTGATCATTACGATGTATGAAGAAGAGTATATTTTTCCGGAGAAGCTGCGTCAGGCGCTTGCAATTACGAACCGTCAGATTCTCGCCGTCGAAAAAGACGCAGATAAAATTCCCGACGCCAAGGTGTTTCTCGAGACGGCGGGGAAAATTAAAGCGTTGATTGAAAAGGCCGTTGAATTAGATACCGTTGTGGGATTTTGCTTCTGATGATTTTTCAAGGGTGAGATACGAGCGGATACGCCGTCCTTTCTCTTGACCGTTTGCTCCGAATGAATTGAAAAAGTCTTTAAAGCGTAACCCCTCTATACGCCGCGGTTTAACCGGACGTTCGTCCGGCTGGGCGCCCTGTCGGGCGAGCGCGCGGCGTAAGGGGGCGCGACGGCCGGTCGCCGCGCCGAAACAGCGCGGCGGCCGGATTTTTATTCTACTTCGAGCATCGAATAAAGGTAATCGAGTGGGCGGGCAGGGAAATTTGCCCGTTCTCTACTTTGAGGACCTTTTCTTCCGGAACGACGTTATTCTCTTTTCCGACGTCGTTATAGTCGTCGGGCGCGTCGCCGGCGAGAACGGTCGCGTTAAGCTCTTGCGGCGTATGGCCGAGCAGCTTTTCCCATTGGACGGTCGCAGCCGCTGCGTTTTCCGGGTCCTTATTGACGAAGACAAGCGTAAACTTATCCTGCGCGTCGTTTACGGTAACGGCGGCGTCGAGTTTCGGAACCGTCTTTTTGCCGACGGTCAGCGGCTCGGAATAGAACTCGACTGGAAGGTAGTTCTTTTCGAGCAGACTGCCGTAGAGCTTAAAGAGATGGAACGTCGGGCGTTTAACGATTCCTTCCGGATAGACGTAGAGCGCGCCGCGCACGTTGACAATCGGGGAGAAGCACGCGATCTCGACGTCTTCGCAATGGCGCAGGCAGGAATTCAGGAAACACGCGGCGAAGACGGCGTCCGCCATTGTATAGACGGAATTGTCGTCGTTGAGTTTGCGCGCGTCTAAATCGAGCGCTTTCGGGTTCCCTATGCCCGGATGATACCAGCCGCGGAGATTCCATTCGTCGAACGCGATCTTCGTTTTGCCGCGGCGGCCCGTCCGTTCGAGCATGTCGATCGTGTGCAGGATATCCTGTTCCGGCGCGTTGGTCAGCGTCATGCATTCGGGGTACGGGAGCGGCTTCTTATTGGCGTCGAGCCAGGACCAATATCCGTGAATCGAGACGTAGTCGAGGAGATAGCCCGCCGAATTGAGGAGCGGAATCGTCCAGTCTTCGTTCGGGAGCGCGGCGGCGAACAGCTTGATATTCGCGTCGGTATTGATCATGAGCTTTCCGGATTCTCGCACGAACGGGCCCCATTCGGCGACCGTTTTCGCGCCCATTTCATGCCCGCCCCAGTTCTCGTTGCCGATACTCCAGTATTTGACGTTAAACGGCTCCTTATATCCGTGCTCGGCGCGCATCCGTCCGAATTTTCCCACGTTAAGATTGCAGTATTCGACCCAGTCGCTCATCTCTTCGGGGGTTCCGGTTCCGGCGTTCGTGCAGATATACGGCTCCGCGCCGATCATGCGGCACCACGCGACGTATTCCGCCGTCCCGAACGTATTGGGATCCTCGACGTGCCACGCTTTGTCGTAATAGGGCTGGCGTTCGGGCCCGACGCCGTTAATCCAATGGTACGCGGAAACGAAGCATCCGCCGGGCCAGCGCACGATCGGAATATTGAGTTCTTTGAGCGCTTCGACGACGTCTTGGCGAAAGCCCGCCGCGTCGGAGAGGGGCGAGCCCGGCTCGAAGATTCCGCCGTAGACCTGACGGTGAAAATGCTCGACGAACTGCCCGAAAATCATTCGGTCGTACGGAATCGGCGCCGCGGAATCGGCGACCGTTAACTCGTTGAACTGATTGGCGCTTACGCTGTCCGTCTGATAGACGCAGTCCACTTTGATATGCGCCCAGTTGTCCTTCTTTTTTTTGTCGAAAATTACAAAACGCGCTTTCCGGTTCATATAAGGCTCGACGTTCCAGACTTTGCGTTCGAGCCCTTCGTGCCCGACCTGCGGAACGGAAAAGAGGCCCGTCTCCGTGAGGACTTCTTTGCCGTCGACCAGCAGACTGACGCCCGTCTCGCCCGGAAAACGCCCGCCCCCGATATAGAAGACGATATTTTTGCGTTCGATGGTAAACTCAGGCGACGTGAGCGTTCCCGTCGAATCGTCCCCGTTCTGAAGGAACGTATTGACCAGCTTTCGCCCATGATAGCCGAAGACGTAACCCATGCCGCAGCGCTTATATCCCTGCGCGGGCGCGGTTCCGAACGCGTCCCCTTCGGCGGTCCAGCCTTCGTAATCCTGCCCTTCGAAGTCGGAAATAACAATATCGGGCCGCTGGGGCTCCTCGCCCGGAAGCGCGCGCTGAAAGAAGAACGCGCACAGGAACGCGGTCAAAAAGAAAAGCGCTTGATATCGCGGCCGAACAGAAAATAAGAATAGAAGATTGGCACGTTTCATTCTCTCTCGCCTCATGTCTGCCTGTTGTGTTTTGTCGCGGCGCCGTCTGCGGAGAACGCGATCCGCCGAGCCGTAACTTGCGGAATCGGAACGGTTGCAACGGCGCCGCCAAACGCCCGAAAACGCTTCCTCCGGGACAAAAGTCTTTTTCCAAGCCCTATTGTATCGGGCCGCGCCGGGTCCCGCAAGCTTTTTTGTAAAATTCGTCGCCGTCTAGCCTCGGCGCCCTTTTCACTTTCCGCGGAATTATTTGAAAAAGCTTGCAAAGCGCGCAAACTCTCTTTATACTATTGACGTCGGCCGTCTAGAAAGAACGGAACGTCGGCGCGCCGTTTCCTTTTTATTTCCGCACGCTTTCCTTTAACGCAACAGGAGCGCACATGAAACGTTCGGCTTTTTTGTTATTGACGCTGGCGGCGTCCGTCTGCCAACTGGCGCTGGGATTTGAACCGGTCGAATCGAAGGCGTCGCGCGTCAACTCGAATCCGCAGGATCTGACGGTCGAATTGAACGGCGCGAAGGATCTCTATCTTTACGCCGATTACGGGGGCGACTCTTACGACTGCGATCAGGCGATTTGGGCGAGTCCGAAACTGATTCGGAGAGACGGAACCGAAGTCGATCTCACGACGCTGACGCCGGAATCGGCCCAAACGGGCTGGGGCGAGCTGATCGTCAATAAGAACCACATGGGTCAGCCGCTCCAGATCGGCAAGTCGACCTACAAGACCGGCTTCTGGGCGCACGCGCCGTCCCTGCTGCACTTCAAGCTGGACGGCTCTTTCGAGCGCTTTACCGTTTCCGTCGGGCTCGACCGCAAAAACGCCGCGCGCGGATCCGCCGTCTTTCACATACTCGACAAGCCGGTCGAACTGCCCGCCCCGGAAGAATACAACAAGCTCAATCAGCAGGCGAAATACGCCCCGATTCCGCCGTCCGCCGAGACGGAGTTTACCTTCAACGCGCAGGCTGCGGAAAAACTGCTCGACGCCGGCGTCGAACAGCTTATCTTTGTTCGGCGCTATACTTACAACTCGAATCACGTCTATACCGACCACGTCAACTGCGACTGGCTGCCCGGCGCCGGATTCTGCATACTCGACCTCAAGACGGGCAAGACGCGCGATCTCCTCTTTAACGAGCTTCACAACGGCATGATCCAGCGCTTCGACGTCTCGTACGACGCCAAGAAAATCGTTTTCGATTTCCGCGCGTCGCCCAAAGAGGGCTATCGGATTTACGAAGCGAATCTCGACGGTACGGGCCTGCGTCAGCTTACGTTCCCGGTCGCGGACGAACAGGAGCTCGTTAAGAAGTACGCGCGCGGAAGTTACATGCACGGAACCGACGACCTGCATCCGTGCTATCTGCCCGACGGCGGAATCGCGTTCGTTTCGACGCGCGCCCAGTTCAGCGTCCTTTGCGACTCGTCCGACAACTTTACCGTAACGAATCTCTACCGCATGGACGGGGACGGCGGTAATCTTCACGCGCTCACCTACAGCGCCCTCAACGAGCAGTCGCCCGCCGTCTTGCCCGACGGCAGAATTATTTATCATCGCTGGGAATACGTCGATAAAGCGGCCGGAAACGCCAAAGCGCTCTGGGCGATCAATCCCGACGGCACGAGCCCCGCGGAAGTCTACGGCGACAATATCTCGTTCCCCGAATCGATGATGTACCCGCGCCCGATTCCCGACGCCGACAATAAGATCGTCTTTCTCGGAACGTCGCACTGCTGCCCGAACAACGCGTTCGGGACCGTAATTACGATCGACGCGAAAAACGACGCGCGTTCGGTCGACACGATGCATTACGTAACGAACGACGTGCGGACCTACCATCACAACGGCTTCCATTTTCTCGACGAAAACGGGGAATATCAGCACGACCTGACGGGCGTTCCGGGCCGTCTCTTTAAGGATCCGTATCCGATCTCCGAGGACCTGTTTATCGCGTCGCGCAAGCCGGCGGGGCTCGCATGGTCTGATCCGACCGGATACGACCTTGTCCTCCTCGATTACGACGGCGCGGAAACGCCGCTCCTTGCCGACGAAAACGCGTCCTGCTGGCACGCCGTGCCGATCTGGGAACGCGACGTCCCGCCCGTGCGTTCGAGCGTCGTCAACGAAGAACTGGCGAGTCAGAATCGCGCGCTCCTTGCCGTTACCGACGTCTACGCCGGCATGCCGGCCGTCGAGCGCGGTACCGTTAAGTATATCCGCATTTTGGAACAGGTTCCGCGGTCCTGGTCCGCGCGCAAAAGCTGGGGCGAAGATCACGAGGGAACGACCCACGCGCACAGCGCCGTCGCGAACGGCTCCCTGAGCGTTAAAGTGCAGCTTGGCGTCGTACCCGTGGAAGAAGACGGGAGCGCGTACTTCTACGTGCCCGCCGACCGCGCGCTCTATTTCCAGGCGCTCGACGAAAAGTACCGCGCCGTTCAGACGGAGCGCACGTACGTCAATTACCGGCCGGGCGAACAGCGCGCGTGCGTCGGATGCCATGAGATGCAGAACGAAGCGCCCCTGACGTCGAATCCGGTCGCGCCCAAGGCGCTCTCGAAAGAGCCGAGCGAACTTCTGCCGCAAAAGGGCCAGCCGAGCGCCGCGTTTACTTTCGATTACGACCGCCAGATTCAGCCGATTTGGAACGCGCGCTGCGTCTCCTGCCACGACGGACAGGAGGGTTCGGCCGCGCCCGATATGCGCGGCGACGCGAAATTGAACTATTCGATTTCCTACTGGAGTCTCGTCAACTTGGGCAATTCCGATAAGAACCTGCTCGGGAACCGCGCCGAACGCAACGAAGACGCCGCGAGCAACGGAATCGAGTTCATACCCGCGTATCAGAGCGGAACGCTCTCCAGCCCGCTCGGAGCCTGGCTCTTTGGCGAAACGGCCCTCAAAGACGCGCCCGACGCCGCGAAGGACGAGCTCAAGCTCCTTATCGAGAAGCATAAGGACGCGAACGTTCAGCTCACGGAAGCGGAGCTCCTGACCGTCGCGAACTGGCTCGACGTCAACGCGCCGTATCATCCGTCCTATTTCGGAAGACTTCACGAAAAATTCCAAGGGCGGCCCGATTACCGGCCGGAGGTTTCCGTCGAGGAAGCAAGGTCGAGAACGCTGCCGGAGCGGATTCAAAAGCTGTACGAGCAGGGGAACGCCGCGAAGTAACGCGCGGCGCGAGACGCGTTTGCGCTCCGCGAATTAACGTAAAAGCCAAAGGGACGGCTTCCGCCCTTTTGGCTTTTTCTTTTGGGTTCGGACGGCAGACGGCGCGGGGACTGGAGCGGCGTTCAATCGCGCGCGCCGACGCGTTAAAAGACAAATATTTAAAAGATTTTCAGGCGCTCTTTTATTCCCGTTTGATTGGCGGTATAATCACGGACGGCGCGGAATCGGATTCGTTTGATCCTGCGCCGGCGCTTATTGGCGGCGGCGCCGGAGCGGACGTTCACGGGGACTTTCTTTTCGGGGAACGGCGATCCAGCGTTGCTTTTTCTTGCGCCGCCTGTATTGCGGTCTTTATGTTTAAACTGGGTTTGCGGCAGTCGTATGCCGCGCAATACGTTAGGAGGTTCTCATGGGCAGGAATCGCAAAGGTTTTACCCTTGTTGAATTGCTGGTCGTCATCGCGATCATCGGTATTTTAATCGGCCTTCTTCTTCCCGCGGTTCAGGCGGCTCGGGAAGCGGCGCGCCGCATGCAGTGCACGAACAATCTGAAGCAGCTCTGTCTGGCGATTCTCAATTACGCGGACCGCAATAAAGACATGCTGCCTGCGTTCGGCATGGGCTCGAACGGCAACTGCACGCCGTTCCTGTGCATCTTGCCGGAAATCGAGCAGAATCAGCGTTTTTCTGAAATCATGGCGCACCCCGCCGACCCCGCGTGGTACAATCCCTACAGCGACCAGAAGTGCTGGAAAGGCAAGATTACCGCGTTTAACTGCCCGTCCGACGCGTCGACCTCCTCGGCCGACGAGAACAAGCTCACGCCCGGCAACTACTGCTTCTGCGACGCCGACTACATCAACCGGCGTTACGGCCAGTGGGGGAACGAGCGGTCCGCGTTCGGTATGGAGCGGCGTTCCGACCAGTGGGCGGGCACCGACTGGGGCGGCGGGAGCCGGCCCCTTTCGTACGTCGTCGACGGCACGAGCAATACGATCGCCATGAGCGAGCACGTCGCGTCGCCCAGCGAGCTCGGCGTCGAGCACCGTCGGATTCTCGGCGGGTTCGCGCTGAATACGAACGCGTGGTCCTATACGCCGAACGTCTGCCTTGCGAAGCGCGGCGCGAACGGTCAGTTTGCCGCGGGCGTTGCGACGTCGGGCGGTATCGGCGAACGCGTCTTCTACTATTCGTACAACAACGCGATGTTCCAAACGATTCTGCCTCCGAACTCTCCTTCCTGCGGTCAGGACACGACGTTCCAGGACGCGGGCTATTTTCCGGCGACGAGCAATCACAGCGGCGGCGTCAACGTCGGCATGCTCGACGGGAGCGTCCGATTCGTGAGCGATACGGTGAACTGCGAAACGCCGGGCACGAGCGGACTTTCCGGCTGGTATAAATACTGGGGCTCGCAGAGCGGCGTCTCGCCGTTCGGCGTCTGGGGCGCGCTTGGCACCTGCAAGGCGGGCGAAACGAACGCGACTCTCTAACGTCTGGACATTCGGAAAGGAGCTTTGCTCATGAAAAGATTAGCGGCGTTGACGCTCGTTCTGCTCGCGTGTTCGGCGGCCTTTTCCGGCTGTCAGAAGTCTCGGCTTGACGGGCTTGTGGACGCGGAAGGCGTCGTTACGCTCAACGGGGAACCGGTCGCCGGCGCCACCGTCCTCTTTGCCCCGAAGCAGATCGGAGGACAGGCGGCGAGCGCGCAGGCGACTACCGACGAAAAGGGCGCCTTCAAGATGACGACGCTCGACCCGGGAGACGGCGTTTATCCGGGCGAATATACCGTTACCGTTATGAAGGACCGGGTCGAGGGCGGCCTCTCGCCGGAAGAAGCGAAAGACCGCATGGACAATCCCGACAAATACAGGGGACAGGCGCCGCCGCCCCAGACGGTCGTGCACGAATTGCCCGTTAAGTACGCCGATTTGAATCAGTCCGGCTTGACCGTTAACGTGCCCCCCGGCGGACAGAAAGATATCGCGCTCGCGCTCGAAGGGGAAGTCGATCTGACGCCGCAGGAGCAGACGGCGGGCCACGGCGGCGGCCGCTGATTTCGCGCGCCTGCCGGGCCGTTCTTTTGTTTTATTGTGAAACCGCGTCCGCCCGTTCAAACGATTGATCGGGCGGGCGCATGTTTTTTCCGACGCCGCTAAATGTTTTATTATGAAGTCTTTTTTGGCGCGCTCTTGAAACGCTCTTTTATGTTTTGTATAATCTGCTCGGTTTGGGTCGTATGTCGACGGCGAACGTCGATTAATACTTTTTTCAAAAGACGTTAGAGGGTAATAAGATGAAAACTTCAGCGAAACGCTGGGCGGCGGTCGCCGCCGCGGCTGTCGTCGCTTTCTGTCTTATCTTGGGCGCCGCGCAGGGCGCGGATCCGCCGTCAAACGCGCCTTCTGAGGACGTTGTCATTTCGTTCCCCGAGGTTCCCGAAGGAAAGGACGCGGCGTTCTATCAGGATCTCCGCAAGCAGGTCGCGGACGCGCATCTGGAATTCATAAAGAAGATGCGTGGAAATTCAGATTATATCAGCCTTTCAAAAGAGGCGCTGCGGCAGTCGAACGAGGTCTATCGTAGGATTAACGCGCGTCTTATCGAGGCGCCCGGATTTGATCCCGACGCTTCTGAGGAAAACAACTTCATTCTGCGCCGAACGCTATTGGAGCAGGGTCGGGCCGACGAGCTTAACGCGCTTGTCGAAAAAGAACGCGCCAAGGAGACTCCTAACGAGCGTAAGATTAAGGAATGCGAACGTATGGCGCGCGCGGCGGCGATTATTAAGCCGTTTTTAGCGGGCGACGCCGACGCCGCGGCCGCGGAAATTCAGGCGTGCCTGGAAGCGGGCGATCCGCCGGGAGAAGGGGAAAGCCTTATGCCGGTCGACCTTGCCGAGAGAACGCTTACCGCGCTTGAAATATTCGACGCCGCCGACGCGATCGATTTGCAGTGCGCGCGATTTCTGGCCTCGGCCGGCGGTCAGGCCGCCGCTTCCAGGGCGCGCAGTTTCGGGATTTCGCGGTTTATGAATCTTGTCGGAAGGGAACTGACGCTCGAGGGAATCGCGCTCGACGGTACTGAAGTCAATATAAAGGATTATCGCGGCAAAATCGTTTTGGTCTTTGACATGACGCTCCGCGGACCCGACGAGGTGATGACCGCGCTCTTCGCCTACGACAGTTTTCACGAGTCGGGCTTTGACGTCATAGGCTATACCCCGGACGTCGATCTCGACGCTTGGAAGAAATACGCGGCGGATCATAAGCTGCCGTGGAAAACGATTTCGCGCAAAGCGACGCGCGACGCGCAAGATAAGAAATATCCCGATTTTACGGTCGATTACGGTATAAACGCGTATCCGACGCTCCTGCTCGTCGATCGGGCAGGCAAGGTTTTTAGAACGCATCTTCGCGGCGGCGCCGTCGCCGACGGTATTCAAGCGCTCCTCGAACAGGAAGGCGCCCAAACGCCGGCGGCCGAAGAGAAGGGGCCGGGCGAATACGTCAAACGAGCCTTCGCGACGTTCGACGAATCCCTGCTCGATATTCCGGAAGGGAAAGATCCGGCGTTCTACGAGGCCGCGCTCCGAAAGCTCAACGCCGAATCCCAGAATTATTTCAGAGCGAACGATCCGCGCGACGTTATCCCCGGGCTTCAAGGCCGCGTGTTCGACGCGCGCAGGAAGCTAATGAATTGGATCGCGCTGGCAAAGGGCCCGGAGCTGCTGAAGACCGACGGTTCCGCCTTGCCGGAAAATTTTACGGTTCGGGGGCCGGGCGCTATGGCTTCCCAAAAGACCGATTCTAAGACCGGCGCGCCGAGAAATACGGGGGTTATTCGCGGCGGCGGACTGGACGCCCAAAGGAAGACCGATATTAAACGCTACGCGGTCGCGCTGGCGGAGCTCGGGAAATACGACGAGCTCGTCGCGGCTGTCGACGCGCTGGAGTCGCCCGATCCGCCCGACGAAGAGCTCGTTGCGAGCGTTAAGAGAGAGCTTCCGCTCGCTAAGACGGCGCAGACCGCCTTTTCCGGGGACGACGCGGCGATCGACGCCATGTTCGACGAAGAGCTCGACCGGTTCCTCAACGCCGGCCTGTCCGACGGAAACGCGCGCATGGAGCTCGAGCGGTTCGCGAGCCGGCTTACGCGAATCGAACGCTTCGATCTCGTCGAGCGCCTGGCGGCCCGCGCGGAAGAGCGGCTCATGCCGCATGAAACTCAATATCACGACGCGCTCAGGACCGTCCAAGAGCTTAGACGGCGCAGTTTAAGCGCTCTGGAAGGAACGGTTCCGCCCGTTGAGGGGACCCTCTCGGACGGAACGGAATTCAACTGGGAGAATTATCGCGGCAAGTATACGCTTCTCCTCCTGTGTTCCTCAAAATGGCAGGTTCATCAGCCGGGCTATATTGAATTTTGCCCGATCCACAGCGTTAAACAGCTTTACGCGCAGTATCGGAAAGCCGGATTTGAGGTCGTCGGCTATACGAACGACGAACCGGAAGTCTGGCAAAAGTTCGAACAGGAGAACGAAATTCCGTGGAAGACGGTCGTCCGCAAGGCGTCGCCGAACGCCGGAGAACGCGATTTCTACGAGTTTTACGGTATTTCGCCGAATTCGATTCTCGTAGGCCCGGACGGAAAAGCGATCGAGCGCCTCAAAGGGAGCGCGCCGCTCCGGAACCGGCTCGCGCGCTATCTTCCCGACGCGGCGACGCCCGAAGAGGAGGATTACTATACTTCGATTCTGACCGTCCCGGAAGGAAAGGATCCTCAGTTCTACTGGGACCGCAAACGCGAGCTTGGCGAAGCGTTTTTCGATTACCGCGGCCACAACTACCTTTGGAAACCGGGCGAACATGCGAAAGAGGAGCGATGGAACAAGGCGTCGGCGGACGCGACAAAGCAGGCCGACAAGTTCCTCGCCGAGCTCGGCGCGTCGCCGTATCCCATAAGTAAGGTCGTCTTTGAGGTTCAGCTTCTTCCAAGGGACGCCAAAGACGGAACCGGCGCGGAATCCTCGCCGAACTCTGAGAAATAATCTTTTTGCGGCGCGCGGGGGCGGGAGCTTCCGCGCGTTTTTTTACGCTCGAGCCTCTTGAATTCCGAACGCGGCGCGCCGCTTCCGTTTTAATAACTCAAAGAGCCGAACAGACCCCGCTGATCTTTTTCATAACGTTTTTAAGGGCGCTCGTGCACGAAGGGGAAGTCGATCTCACAGACGGCGGGCCACGTCGGCGGCCGCGAGGTCTTGCGCGCTTTTGGACCGGTTCTTTCGTTTGGCCGCGTAAACGCGTCCGTCCGTTCAAGCGATTGATCGAGCGCCTGTTTTCGCCGGCCTGCTGAATATTTGCTTTTGAAGTCTTTTTGGCCGGCTCTTGAAACGCGACTTTATGTTTTGTATAATCCGCTCAGTTTGGGGTTAACTTTTCGCTTCAATTTTATTTTTTTTAGAATGCGTTAGAGGATAATAGGATGAAATCTTCAGCGAAACGCCGTTCGTCTCTCGCCGTCGCGTCTATTGCCGTCTTCTGCCTTATCTTGGGCGCCGCGCAGGGCGCGGATCCGCCGTCAAGCGCGCCTTCTGAGGACGTTGCAATTTCGTTCCCCGAGGTTCCCGACGGGAAGGACGCGGCGTTCTATCAAGATCTCAGCAAACAGGTCGCCGACGCGTATCTTCAGTATTTGAATAAGATCAAGGGCGGTCCGAATTATATCGAGCTTTCCAACGCGGCTCAGAAGAGGTTGGGCGAGGTCGATCGCAAAATTACCGAGCGTCTTATCGAGGCGCCCGGATTTGATCCCGACGCGTCCGACGAGAACAACTTCATTCTGCTCCGAACGCTATTGGCGCAGGGCCGGGTCGACGATCTCAACGCGCTTGCCGAAAAAGAGCGCGCCAAGGAGACCCCTATCGAGTATAGAATCAAGGAAAGTGAACGCATGGCGCGCGCGGCGGCGATTATTAAGCCGTTTTTAGAGGGCGACGCCGACGCCGCGGCCGCGGAAATTCAGAAGCAGCTGGAAGCGGGCGATCCGCCGGGAATTTGGGAAAGTCTTATGCCGGTAGACCTTGCAAAAGAGACGCTTGCCGCGCTTGAAATGCTCGACGCCGCCGACACGGTCGAATTGCGGTGCGCGCGCTTTCTGGCCTCGGTCGACTCCGAAGACGCGCTCAATATGTCGCACAGTTTCGGGATTTCGCGGTTTTTGAACCTTGTCGGAAGGGAATTGACCCTTGAAGGAATTGCGACCGACGGAACGGAAGTCAATATAAAGGATTATCGCGGTAAAATTGTTTTGGTCTTCAGCATAACGCTCCGCTCGCCCGGCGAGCTTATGACCGCGCTTACCGCCTACGACAGATTTCACGATTTGGGCTTTGAAGTCGTGGGCTATGCTCCCGACGACGATCTCGACGCTTGGAAGAAGTATGTAACGGATCATAAGCTGCCGTGGAAAACGATTTCGCACAAAGCGACGCGCGACGCGCAAGATAAGAAATATCCTGATTTTACGGTTGATTACGGCATAAACGCCTCTCCGACGCTCCTGCTCGTCGATCGGGCCGGCAAGGTTTTTAGAACGTATCTTCTCGGCCGCGGCGTCGCCGAAGCTATTCAAGAGCTCCTTGAACAGGAAGGCGTCGAACCGCCCGCGGCCGAAGAGAATGCGCCGGGCGAATACGTCAAACGCGCCTTCGCGACGTTCGACGAATCGCTGCTCGATATTCCGGAAGGAAAAGATCCGGAGTTCTACGAGGCCGCGCTCCGAAAGCTCAACGTCGAATCCCAGAATTATTTCAAAGCGAACGATCCGCGCGCCATTCCTCCCGGGCTTTCAAGCCGCGTGTATGAAGTAAGTAAGAAAGTGAAAAATTGGATCGCGCTGGCGAGAGGGCCGGAAGTCTTGAAGAAGACTGTTTCCGAAACCGGCATGCCGGAAAATGCGGCGATTTTTTACGGCAGCGGACTGGCCGACAAAAGGAAGGCCGTCATTAGAGACTATGCGGTTGCGTTGGCGGAACTCGGGAAATACGACGAGCTTACCGCGGCTGTCGACGCGTTAGAGTCGCTTGATCCGCCGGACGAAGAGCTCGTCGCGCGCGTTAAGGAAGAGCTGCCGCTCGCTAAGACGGCGCAGACCGCCTTTTCCGGAGACGACGCCGCGATCGACGCTATGTTCGACGCGGAACTCGACCGGTTCCTGAACGCCGGAATTTCCGACGGGAAAGCGCGCATGGCGTTAGACAGATTTGTCGACCGGCTTTATCAAATTAAACGCTTCGATCTCATCGCGCGGTTGGCGGTCCGTGCGGAGAAACGGCTCATGCCGCATGAAACTCAATTTTACGACGCGTTTAGGACCGTCCAAGATCTGAGACGGCGCAGTCTGGGCGCTCAGGAATTAACGGTTCCGCCCGTCGAGGGGAAGTTCTCGGACGGAACGGAATTCAACTGGGAGAATTACCGCGGCAAGTATACGCTTCTCCTCCTGTCTTCCGCGAAGTGGATGGCTCGTCAGCAGGGTCATATTGAGTTTTGCCCGATCTACAACGTTAAAGAGCTTTACGCGCAGTATCGCGACGCCGGATTTGAAGTTGTCGGCTATACGAACGACGAGCCGGAAGTCTGGCGGAAGTTCGAACGGGAAAACGAAATTCCGTGGAAGACGGTCGTCCGCAAGGCGACGCCGTACGCCGGCGAACAGGATTTCTTCGAGTTCTACGCTATTTCTCCGAACTCGATTCTCGTAGGTCCGGACGGGAAAACAATCGAGCGTCTCCAAGGGAGCGCGCCGCTCCGGAATCGGCTCGCGTATTACCTGCCCGACGCGGCGACGCCCGAAGAGAAGGATTACTATACTTCGATTCTGACCGTCCCGGAAGGAAAAGATATTTTGTTCTACTGGGATCGTAAACGCGAACTTGAAGAGGCGTTTTTCGACGCCCGCGGTCACAACTACCTCTGGAAACCGGGCGAGCGTGCGAAAGAGGAGCAATGGTACAAGGCGTCGGCGGAGGCGGTTAAAAAGTGCGACAAGTTCATCGCCGACCTCGAGAAATAATCTTTTCGCGGCGCGCGGGGGCGAAAGCTTCCGCGCGTTTTTTTACGTTCGAGCCTCTTGAATTCCGAACGCGGCGCGCCGGGGTACGTAATTTCCCCGCTTGATCTTGCAAACGGCGCCGCGTTTGCGTTATAATACCGGCAGGTTAGAGAATAACGCGCCGTTTGGGCGAATTGCCGAACGGCTTCCCGTATTTCAGAAAGGCACATAAATGAGTTTAAAGAAAAACATCCTTTGCGTCGCCGCGGCTTCGCTCCTTTGCGTCGGCTTTGCGTTCGCGCAGGACGAGCAGGCGGGCTTCGCGCAGTCTGGCGCCGCGCCGCAGGCTCAGGCTCCGACGTTCGACGAATCGCTGCTCGACGTCCCGGAGGGAAAAGACCTCGATTTCTATAAAGAACGCATGCAGCAGATTCAGATGGGGCTCGGCGCGTTCTCTATGTCGAATCCGTCCGAGGAAGATATCGAACGCGTTCAGGGTAAAATCGTCGACGCGTTTGTCGTTATTTTCGGCGCGTTAGTCGCCGACCCCGAGCTCAACGACGATCAGCGCGCCGGCATGACGTGCAGCTACGCGACGGTCCTCGCGCAGAAGGGCGAACTTGACAAACTGCAGGCGCTCGCCGACGCCGAAAAAGCGAAAGCGGAGCCGGACGCGCGCGTCGTCGAAACCCTGGAAGTCATTACGGTTGTCGCGAAGATTCAGAAAGCGGGCAAGGCGAAGAACGACGCGGAGCTTAAAGCCGCGTGCCGCGAATTTATCGACAAGGCCATGACGGTCGACGCGGCCGCCGTCAGCGTTCCGGAAATTGTCGAGGGCATTAAGGAATTCGACGAGGCGCTCGCCAAATCGACGACCGAGGAGATTATCGCCCTGTTCAAAGGGTCCGACAGCGATCTGCGCAAACGGCTCGCGGAAGTCCTCGAAGGGGAACAGCGGTTCAACGATCTCGTCGGAAACGAAATGCTCGTCGAGGGGCTTTATTTAGACGGTTCCGAGATCAAGTGGGACGAATACCGCGGCAAGGTCGTTCTCGTCGACTTCTTCGCGACGTGGTGTGGGCCCTGCATGCAGGAGATCCCGAACGTTAAGGCGCTCTACGATAAATATCACGACGCCGGATTCGAGGTTCTCAGCTACAGCGTCGACACCGATCTCGACGCGCTCAAGAAGTTCGAAGAAGAGGCTCAGATTCCGTGGAAGACCGCGTCGAGCGAGCTTTCCGCCCAGAAGAAGAACGACAAGGACGAGCCGGTCTATAAGGATCTGAGCGCCTACTACGGAATCAGTACGATTCCGCGCATGATCCTCGTCGGGAAAGACGGCAAAGTCATTGCCACGGACGCGCGCGGTCCGCGTCTCGCCGAACTTCTCCAGCAGCAGTTCCCGAACGTTAAGTGATTTAACACGTTTCGGTTAAGCTTTGTTAAACCAATTCCGCCGAATCGGCTTGCGGCGCTAAGCGCCGTCTCCGGTTCGGCGGTTTTTTATTTTGGCGCGTTTGCGCGCGGCCCGAGTCTTGCCGAGTCTTTCGAGCGGCGGTTTTCCGTCGTTAAGCGCTTTAACTTGACAAGGTTAAGCTCCGTTAAAGAGCGTTTCCGACGAATCGGTTCGCGGCGCAAACGGCCGCGCGCGGTTCGGCGGTTCTTGTATTCCGGCGGCGTTGGGCAAGGCGCAAAAAAAGACGCCGAAATCGCACGGGCGGTTTCGGCGTCTTTTCGTTTAATGAAGTTCGGGCGAACACTTCCGCTTTCGCGTCGCGTCGGCGTCAGATGGTCGAGAGGTCGACGTTGAACGTATTGTTGCGGATCGTCTTGCTGCGCGGATCGAAGACGCGGATCTCGATCTGCAGGCTCTTAATCCGCGTATTGTATGGCGGCGGGTAATCCTGCAGCTGCGCCGCGCTGATTTCGCCATCGCTGTTGACGTCGGCGAGCGCGCCGCTCGCGTTCGTTTCTTTGCGGTTGTCGTCAAAGACGAACAGGTCGCGCTGATACTGCTCCGACCACGTGTCGTAGACGCACGGGAGCCACGGATTCTTATCGAACGTGGCGATTGGGTGAGCAGGATCAGGATCGTCGTCCGCGGTCTCGAGGACCGTACCCAAATTCGGATTTCCGTAGTATCCGAAGGAGCTCAGCTCGTTGGAATTGTAAATGCCGGTCGTGGAGCCGTCGGGAAGGTGGACCTGACCGTCGTTCTGGACGCCCGCGCCGAGGTCGATATAGGCGTTGAACGTCGGATCCCAGACTTTGACGTTAAAGCTCACGACGTTCGTGAGGACGACGTCCTGATTGAACGCCTTGTCGGGATTATTGGAGTTCTGCGCGAAGTCGGTCGCCGTCGAATCGAGATCGCCCGTCTCGTAGTTGACCTCCTTCCAGACGTTCGGCGCCTTCCAGAAGTCGATAAAGGGACTGTTCGGACGCGGAAGCGTATTTGCCGCGTATACGTTTGTCGGGAGATTCGGAAGCGGGTCGCTTATATCGACCGAGAGGCCCTGATTGAGCCCGCGCCAGTAGTTGGTAATCGGATCGGTCGTCACATTGGCGGGCGCGCCGTAGATCGTGCGCGCCAAACCGGCGTACGTTCCATTGTTGTTCGCGAGAATCGAATCGCGTGCGAATAAATCCTGACCGTAAGGCGCTCCGGCGCGGAAGTTAGGCGCGGCGCTCTCCTGCAGAGTGGCCATACGGAGCCAGTACCAAGCGTCGTTCATGCCGTGGAACGGAATGTTGGCCGGAGTAATCGGATTGAGAACCGACGCGTCCGGATGGAGATGCAGACCGCAGGAACTCCAGTAAAAGTATCTGTTTTCGCGGTTCGTCAGGTCGCCGAGCGAGTTCGCGACAAGCCGTCCGTTGGAGCCAAGGTGAACGGAGACGTCGTAGAAGAAGTAGAACCCGTAGCCCATCGCGATATTGTCGTAGGCGACGCTTGAAAGGTCGGGGTCGACGGGATCCGAGTTGTTCGCGGCGATTCTCAGCGCTTCAAAGCTCTCTTGGAGCATGTCGTTCGACATAATGGGCAGGACGCGCCGGTAGAGCGTCGTGCCGCGGACGAACCAGACGATTTCCGCGTACTGGGACTCGAACGTCGATTTTTCCGCGTCGACGACGTACGTTACGGTGTTCCCGTTTCCGTCGACCTGCGTGTCGTAGATCGGCTTAATGTACCGGCCGCGGAACGGCTGACCGTCGGGAGCCTTGGCGGTGAAGGAGAGAATGTCGTCGAGGTCGCCGACCGTATTGTCGGCGTTGTAGTCGGTCGGGTCGGACCCGTTGTTGTAATGCGCCTCGTAGCGTTCGGTATCGAGCGCGATATCGGCCGTGGAGAACGGCATGCCGCTGTTGCCGGCGACGACGCGGTCAAACGGCCCGCCCATTCCTTCGACGTAGCAGAGGTACCCTTCGTTCATGCGCGAATTTCTGGGCGGCGCGGGCGTAACGGAGAGCGCTTCCAGGTCGGCGGTGAGACGGTTCTTGGCGTTTCGCAGGGAGTTGTTCATCTCCATCGTGCTCATCGTCTCGTTCATGGCGCCCCCGACGCGGCTGAAGATCTTCGCGACGGAGTACATGAGCATGAGCGCGAGCGTAACGGACGTCATAATCTCGAGCAGGGTATACCCGAGGCGTCGCCGCGCCGCGGCGTTCCGGCGGCGGTTGCCTGTGCTGTGGTTCATGGTGTTCTGGCTCCTTCTCCGAATCTCCGCGTTCGGCTCCCGGTATGACGCCAAGTCGCGGAAATTTCGGGATAAAAACGATTCGACGTTTTGCCCAGCGCGCCCGTCGGCGCCGTCGAATAGTTAAAAAAGGCTCGCTTCTTTGACGCTCGAGAGGCGCGTTTCGTTCCAAAGTCGGCCGACTGACGAAACGCGGACCAAGCGTCAAAAAATCGTTTTCCACTCTTATTCTAACATTATTAGCCCTTCGCGTCTACCTTCTTTTGACTCCCGGCCCGAAATTTTTCGCCTTTTCTCGCCCTTCGGAGGGATTCGTCCGCGCCCGCGTTCACGGCCCGGTTCCGCGAAAAGAGACGCGTGTTTTTACGGTTTTTTGTTGACGCCGGCCCTTCCGCCTGCTATCCTGAAGGGACGCGCGGTCTGACCGCCGCGGTTCTTTTTTATGCATTTTATGTATTTTGCGCGTTTTAACGCCTGTTTTGGCGAAAAATCGCATTTTACTTTACGAAAGGGCAACTATGAAACGATTCTCGATCTTCTCGGCGGCGCTTCTCGCCGTCGCGGCGTTCGTCTCGGCGTCGTTCGCGTTCGAGCCGGGCGTCTCGCTTAACTATGAGGGGAAATACCTCGGAACCGACGCGCTGACCGTCGAGCAGACGGACGCCGGGAACGACGCCGTCGATTGGACGTTCGTTACCCCGGATAAAAAAGTCGCGATTTGCGTCTCCGCGCAGGCGGAGGAGGGCTATCCGGCGACGCGCATGACCGCGCGCATACGGAATCTCTCCGATTCCGAAGAGACCGGCCTTGTCTCCGAGCTGCGGATCTTCGCCAAGAAGTTCGAGCTCCCGAATAAAGACGCCGACGTAACGGTCAACGCGCTTGTCGGCACGTCGTGCAATCCGCACGACTTCGAGCCGAACGAAACGGTTCTTCACCCCTACGACGAGAAAATCTTCGAGGCGCCGTCCGGACGCTGCGCGAACGAGTGGGCGCCCTATCTTGAAGCGAGCGTCGGCGAGCGCGACGGCTGGCTCTTCTGCATCGGCTGGACCGGCTGCTGGCGCGCGCGGTTCGTCAATAACGGGGATTCGCTTGGCGTGCAGCTCGGCATGATGCGAACCGGATTCAAGCTTCGGCCGGGCGAATCGCTCCTTCAGCCGACCGTTCTCTTCTTCGAGCGCTCCAATATGACGCGCGCGGAATTCAAGACGCTCGTTCACCGCTATACGGTCGAGAAGAATTCGCCGCGCGACGCCGACGGCGCGCTCTGGAAGCCGATTGTCGCGCTGACCGCGGGCGGGGGCAATAAAACGCCGCAGATGATGCTCGACGTTCTCAACTACGGGCTCAAGAACGACCTTCCTTTCGACGTTTTCTGGGTCGACGCGGGCTGGTACGGTCCTCCGCACGAGGACGAGCATTATTCGAACTGCGGGCCGAACTGGTACCGCTACGTCGGCGACTGGATTGTCAATACGACGACGCACCCGACGGGCGACCTGCTCCCGATCGCGAACGCGGTTCACGCGGCCGACAAACGGTTCTTGCTCTGGTTTGAGCCCGAACGCGTTCATCCGGAAACGGAACTCGCCAAAAAGGCGCCCTTCGATAAGCAGCACGGCATGTGCTGGTACGGGAATCCCGAATCGCTCGACTACATGGAGAAGACGATCTTCGGGATTATCGAAAAGCATCACATCGACGTCTACCGCCAGGATTTCAATATGCATCCGACCGCCTCGTGGGCCGCGATCGAAGAGGACGAAGGGCCGGACCGCGTCGGCGTCGCGGAAGCCAAGCATATCGAAGGACTTTATAAATTCCTCGACGACATGCGCGCGAAGTTCCCTTGGATTATGCAGGAGAACTGCGCCGGCGGCGGAACGCGCGTCGATATCGAGATGGTCAAACGCGCCCATTCCTACTGCCGAAGCGATTATTTCATCGGTCCGAAAGAAGGGGACACGGCGTTCAATCTCGGGCAGAACATGACGCTCAATCTTTCGCCGTATCTCCCGTTTCAAGGGGGCGAAACGAACTGCGTTCCGAATTTCGACGACTACGGTTTTATGAGCGTCGCGTCGTCCGGGACCGTCTTTACGCCGACCGACCTCGACGGCGGGATCGTCAAGCGGGAATTTTCCGCCGAGGAGACCGCGTGGTTTAAGAAAATGCTCGGTTGGGCGCGCCGGCTCCAGCCGTACTACATGGGCGATTTCTATCAGCTTACGCCCGAAACCGGCGCGACCGACGACTGCTGGTGCGCATGGTCCTGCAATCTCCCGGAGACGAACGAAGGCTTTGTGATCGCGTTCCGGCGCGCTAAGGCGGAGGAGGCGTCGAAGACGTTCGCGCTTCCCGCGATCGATCCGAACGCGAAGTATTCCGTAGAATACTACGACGGAACGAAGGTCGAAACGGACGGCGCCGCGCTCAAAGAGCTTGCCGTAACTCTCGACGCGCCGCGGTCGTTCACGATCCTGATTTATAAGAAGCTCTGAGTTGCGAAAGGCGCTGGACGCCGCCGCGAACGTCTCTCGCACGCGGCGGCGTCTCGCCTACGGAGAACCCCGAATGAAAATCTATTTTAGCGCCGCCCAAATTGCCGACGCGGTCGCGCGGACCGCGCGCGAGATCAACGCGTATTACGCCGAAGTCGGCCCGGAAGAGCGCGTTACGGTCGTCGCCTCGCTCAAAGGGGCGGCGATCTTCTTTGCCGATCTTGTCCGCAAACTCAATTTCCCGCTGGAGATCGATTTCGTTCGCGCGGCCAGTTACGGAAACGCGCGCGAGTCGAGCGGCGACGTGCGTTTAACCAAAGACGTCGAGACGCCCCTGAAGGGTAAGCGCGTGTTAATCGTCGAGGATCTCGTCGATTCCGGGCGCACGCTCGCGGCGCTGCGCCGGCATTTTATCGCGCTGGGCGCTTCGGAAGTCAAGTCGGCCGTTCTCGTTAAGAAGCTCGCGCCGCGCGCCGAAGACGCGTCCGTCGATTTCTACGCGCTGGAGGCCGAGAATCTGTATCTGGTCGGATACGGGTTGGACGACGCCGAAAACGGACGCCAGCTGCCCGATATTTGGGTCGTCGAAGAGCCCGCGGAATAGCGCCCAAGCCGCGCGTTAGGAGAATAAGATGAAACGGTTAGCGCTCTTATTGCTTTTTCTCACGGCGGCGGCCTGCGTCCGGGCGGCGGAGCCGAACGTCTATTTCGCGTATCGGTCCTTCTGGCCGGAACATGAGACGATGAAACGGTTTGCCGCGGTCGGAGTTCACACCTTCTGCGTCTTTCCGTCGAATACGGAGAATTCGCTCGGCGAGCCTTATTCGAAGTATCCGCGCATATGGCGCTATCCCGATACGTACGACTGGGATTCGCTCTATCGGCAGTTCGACGAAATTATCGCGTTCGATCCGGACGCCGAATTTCTTTGCATGGTCGATCTCAATTCCCCGATTTGGCTTGCGCGCATGCTCGGTATGAACGGAGACGGATCGTTCGATTCCTTTATCGATCTGTCGAGCTGTCTGTCGAGCCCCGAATGGCGCAGGCAGACGGAAAAATATCTCGCCGATTTCCTCGCGCAGACGGAAGAGCGGTACGGAGACCGAATTAAGGCGTATATTCTCGCGTGCGGCCAGACGGACGAATGGATGGATTACAGCGCCGAACGGACGAGCCGCGCGAAGACCGCCGCGTACAAACGCTGGACCGAGGCGAACGGGCTCGAACCTCTGGCGTGGCCCGACTTTGCCGCGTTTGATTCCGCCGCGTTTGAGAACCGCGTGCGCGATCCTAAGAAAGAGAAGCCCGTCCTGCAGGCGACTCAGTTTGAGCAGGAGCTTATCGCCGACTCGATTCTGTCTTTTGCGAAACTCGCCAAAGAGAAGACGGGCCGCGCGAAAGAGATCGGCGTCTTTTTCGGCTATATTCTCGAACTGACTCACTGGCGCGCCAACGGGTGCGGGCATCTCGCGTACGAGAAGGTCGCCGCGTCGGACGACGTCGATTTCTTTATTTCGCCCGGTACTTACGCCGAACGTTTAATCGGGGGCGGGAGCGGGTCTATGGCGCCCAACGAGACGCTCCTGCTCGCGAATAAGCGGCGTCTTCACGAGACGGACCACCGCACGACCGGCTATAACTGCGCGCTCAACGAGTTCGTCTCGATCGCGCCGATCAGCCGCTGGCAGAGCGAGGCGGAGGACGTGGCGGGCCTGCGCCGCGAGCTGTGCTTCGCGCTGACCGACCGCGCGTCGATCTGGTTTTTCGATATGTGGGGCGGCTCTTTTACGACGGACGCCGCGATCGAGAACGTCGCCGTCATGAAGCGCGTATGGGACGCCAACGTCGGCAGACAGGGGAAGAGCGCCGCGGAAGTTCTGCTCGTCGCCGATCCGCAGACGGCCGCGCGCGTGAACGGCCGCGAGCCGAAGTCCGCGCTCGTCTACGCCGCGATTCGCAACCGGCTCGACCATATCGGCGCGCCCTTTGCCGTATGCTCCTTTAACGACCTGCCGAAAATGGACTTGTCGAACGTAAAGCTCGCGATTCTGCCCGGCTCGTTCTATCTCCCGCCGGAACGCGCCGCCATGCTGCGCGAGACGCTTCTAACCGGCGAAAGAACCGTCCTTTGGGTCGGGCCGGCCGGAATTGACGACGGGAACGCGCTCGATCTGGCCCGCGTGCGCGAGACGACCGGCGTCGAATACGGCGCCGACGCGCTCGAGCCCGTCGCGCGCGTCGGATTCTTTGGCGAAGGGAACGGCCAATGGCGGTCCGCCGCGATCGCCGACCACGCGAAAGTCGACGCGCCCGCGCTGCGCAAAATTGCGCGAGCGGCCGGCGTTACGGAATACGTCGCCGACGAATCGCCCGTCTACGCGACGGAACGCCTTGTCGCGGTCCACGTTAAGACGGGCGGCCCGCGAAAGATTACGCTCCCGAAACAGGCCAAACGCGTTACCGAAGCCTTTTCCGGAAAGGTCGTCGCGGAGAACGCGAAAGAGTTTGAATACGAATTCGCGGAACCGGAAACCGCGCTCTTTGTTCTGGAATGAGCGCAGGTTCTTGCAAAGAGAGAATTTAAAACGTGAAAACGCGCGTCCTCCCCATACGGGAAGACGCGCGTTTGACGTTGGAGCGGCGCCTGAAAGCTGAGCGCTAAATCAGGCTTCTTTTTGCCCTCCGCCTTTTTCCTCTTCGATCTGCTCGGCGATCTGTTTCGGATTCGGATTGGGCGCGAAGACCGCGTAGATTCCAATGAGAATCGCGCCGCAGACGAGGCACGAGTCGGCGATATTGAAATTCGGCCACGGATAGTCGCCGATCATCACGAGAATCCAGTCTCTCACGGCGTGGATCGGCTGTCCGACGGCTTCTTTCGAGCAGCTCCAGACGTCGGCGTCGAACTGCGTCCACGTCATGTGATGCAGGCCGACTCGGTCCCAGAGGTTCCCGAGAATTCCCGCGACGACCAGGCCCAGCGT
Organism: uncultured Planctomycetota bacterium; assembly: GCA_902786505.1. Taxonomy (GTDB): domain Bacteria; phylum Planctomycetota; class Planctomycetia; order Pirellulales; family Thermoguttaceae; genus RUG369. The sequence goes on from CADACS010000001.1 coordinate 57,375, forward strand.
CGTCGAAAGATAGACGCTTCGTGAAACGTCGGACCAGACCCACCACGCGATTCCCGCGAGCGCGACGAACGAGAGCGCGACAAAGAGCGTAATCTGACCTTGCCCGATCCCGAAGAGCGCGCCCTGATTCAGCGACGTCTGAAAGCCGAAGACGCCGTCGATTATCCAGCGGGGAGGCTGCATGCCCGGCCGGCCGAGCTCTTCGAAGATTAGATGTTTTGAAGCAAGGTCGGCGACGAGCCCTATTGCGGCGACGAGTAGGAAGAGCGTCATACGAAAGGCTCTCGTTTGCGCGGTTTTCATCTTTGCCTGTCCCAAGCGGTTAAATGTAAAAACGGGTTAATTCGGTAAAGCGCGGCGTCTGGCCGAATTTGGATAACGAAGTGAAATTCGGGGTTCCGCGCGGGAATTCTAAGGTTTTTATTTTGCGGCGTCAAACTCAAAAAAGAGGACGACGGTTGACTTTTGTCGTCAAAATCGGTAGAGTCTCTCCGGCGGGGTATTTTAAAAAGGCTCTTTTAAGGTAAAATTCACGGCGGCCTCGACGCCGTTTACGTTCGTTTAATTCTGCGGGAATTGCGGCGCCCAACGGCGTCGCCGCCGCCCTGTCGGCGCGTCTGCCGGCGCGGCCTGAAAAGATTTCTTAAGGAGAATATGTGTTATGAACGCGTTCCAACGCTGTATCAATCCCCAATGCAACGCGACCTTTGACGTGAGCGAGGTCCTGCATCGCTGTCCAAAGTGCGGCGCGCTGCTCGACGTCGATTACGAATGGGACAAACTGCCCGTCCCGAATTCGCTCGCGCATTTTGAAAAATATTGGGGCGATCGCGCGAATCCGCATCGGTTCAGCGGCGTGTGGCGCTTTCACGAGCTTCTCCCGTTCGCGCCGCTGGAGCAGTGCGTTACGGTCGGCGAGGGCCAGACGGTCCTCCAGCGCAATAACGGCGTCGCCGAATACGTCGGCAAGAGCGCGGACTCGCTCTTTCTGCAGTACGAAGGTCTGAATCCTTCGGGATCGTTCAAAGACAACGGCATGGCGGCGGGTACGACGCACGGCCGGCTCGTGGGCGCTAAGACGGCCGCGTGCGCGTCGACGGGGAATACGAGCGCGTCGCTCGCGGTCTACTGCGGCGTAACGAAGCTCATGAAGGCGGTCGTCTTTATCGGGTCGGGCAAGATCGCGTACGGGAAGCTCTCTCAGGCGCTCGACTACGGCGCGCGCACCGTTCAGATCAAAGGCGATTTCGACGACGCCATGGCGCGCGTTCAGGAAGTCTCGAAGAAGCTCGGAATCTATCTCCTCAACAGTCTGAATCCTTTCCGGCTCGAAGGTCAGAAGACGATTATGTTCCGCGTTCTGGAAGCGCTCCGCTGGGACGTTCCCGACTGGATCGTCGTTCCGGGCGGCAATCTTGGCAACTCGAGCTCGTTCGGCAAAGCGTTTATCGAGCTGCATAAGCTCGGGCTTATTAAGAAAGTTCCGCGTCTTGCGGTCATTAACGCCGCGGGCGCCGATTCCCTCTACCGCCTCTACAACGACGAAAAGCTCCGCTGGAACGGCGGCAATATCGACCAGTCGAAAATCGACGCCTTCTACGCCCAGATGGATAAAGAGAACCGCCGCGCCAATACGATCGCGAGCGCCATTGAGATCAACCGGCCCGTCAACTTAACGAAATGCCTGCGCGCGCTCGACTTCTGCGACGGCGTCGTGCGCAAGGTAACCGAGCAGGAGATTCTCGACGCGAAAGCGCAGGTCGGCGCGCACGGGTTCGGATGCGAGCCCGCCTCCGCGGCGAGCGTCGCCGGGACGAAACAGCTTGTCGAAGAAGGGATTATCGGCAAAGACGAACGCGTCGTCTGCATCTTGACCGGCTATCAGCTCAAGGACCCGAACGCGACCGTCGCGTATCACGGAACCGACCGCGAGTTCTACGAGCAAGTCCTTGGCAGGCGCGGCGTTGCGGAAACGCCCTACGCGAACAGTCCGGTCGTCGTCGACAACGATATCGACCGCATACTCGACGTCTTGAAGTAATCGCGCGCAATGTCGGTCCGTTCGCATCGGGAGCCCGCCAGAAAAAGAGCGCTCGCCGTCGCGTGCGCCGCGGGCATGCTCGCGTGTCTTGGCGCCCTGACGACCGCGTTCCTATGGCGCAATCCCGACGTGTGGGACGGCGCCGCGCGCGGCGAGGTCGTCTTTCGCGTCCAGAGCAGGTCGATGGAGCCCGAATACAGGGGGCCTCAGTTCTGGCAGACGTGCCCGAACTGCAGGGCGTCGTTCGCCGTCGCGTTCGACGCGCCCCCGACCGTCGCCGCGAATTCCGAGCTCGTCGAGACCGACGGGATTTCCGGCGCGACCGAAGGCCTCGATCCGCAGACGAGCCGCGCCGCTCAGGAGGCCGCGCGCATCGTCGAAAAGACGCGCGCGCTAACGTGCCCCCATTGCGGATACGACCGCGCGCCCGTCGCCGGAATGCGCTTTGAGAACGGCGCGACGGTAACCGCGGCGCGGCCCGGCGCCGAAACGGGGCCCGACAGTTTTTGGCGGCGCGTTCAACGCGCGCTGCGCCGCGAGACGGACCCCGAATTTCGCGCCAGAGAAGCGGCGGAATCGGCGGAGCGGCCGGAACGCTGGGACGTCGTCGTCTTTCGGGACGCGCTCGGCCGGCTCACGCTCAAGCGGGTCGTCGGGCTGCCCGGAGAGCGCGTCGCGATCTGCAACGGCGATCTCGTCGTCGACGGCCGAACCCCGTACCGGTCCCTCAAGGGGGCGCTCGGTATGGCCGCGCCGATTCCGAACGTGGAATTTCGCCGCTCGGACAGGCGCGTCGACGCGGTCGGCGTCGTGCGCGTCTGGCAGGACGGAGCGTCGAAAACCCTGACAAACGCGTTCTCTAACGAATCGTCGACGCCCTGCCTCAACGGGACGAACGTCGCGCCCGTGGAGCTTGTTCGCGACTTCATACTGAATTTCAACTGGTACGCCGACGACGGCGCGACGACAAAATTCGCGGCGCTCGCCCGACGGCCCGAAAGCGCGTGCCTGCTTGAATTTAACGAGGCGGACCGGTCGGTCGTTCTGCGCGTTAAGCCGCTTTTTAACGGCGCGGCAAGTTCCGGCAAGCCGTTCGCGAGCCTCGACGAGACCGACTTCGCCAACGAGCCGGGCCGACGCGTCGAGCTCGACGGCGAGCTCCCCCAAAATGCGCGTTTTTCCGTCGCGACGCTCGACGGAAGTATCCGGTTTGCGATTAACGGGGAAGAGCGCGCCCGGTTTGAGCTCGACGACTGGAACTCGACGGCGGCCGTGGCGATCGACGAGCCGTTCGCGCTCCTCGGCGACGTCGCGCGCGCGGCCAATCTCGCGCTCTTTCGCGATTTGCACTATTCGAACGCGTCCGAACCGCTCACGGCCGAATCGGCGCGCGAGCGAACGGAAACGCTCGCCGGACGCGAGACGCAAATTCCGCCGGGCCGGTATTTTATGCTCGGCGACAATTCGCCCGCCTCGGTCGACAGCCGGTTCGACGCGATCGGAACGGTCGACGGGGCGGATATCTTATTTGTTCTTCCGCAGCGATGACGCGCGCGGAAGGTTGGAAACGGATCTGACGCGCCTTGAAGAGGCGCTTTTATTGGCATGACGCCGGAGGTAAACTATGGGAACGCGAATTCCGCTCGATCCGGAAGAAATCAAACGACGGCAGCTTCAAGAGAAACTCAAGTTAAGCTGCGCGGAAATCGGACTTTCCGTCCGCACGACGAACTGCTTGGACGAACAGGGAATAACGACGGTCGCCGACTTACTGCAGCGCAAACGCGCCGACCTGCTCAGTATTCCGAATTTCGGAGAGAAGACGCTCGAAGAGGTGCTCGGCGCGCTCGAACGGCTCGGGTTTGTACGGATCGAACGCCGCAAGAGCAAGTGCGGATACGCGCCCGAAGAGGCCGCCGCGCTCGCGGAAAAGGCCAAGAAGAACTAATCGCGGCGCGCTGCGGCGCGCATACCTGACGAAGACGAAAGGCGAAAGAGAATGACCGAACCGGCGAGAAGATCGACGAGTCTGTGGCGGCGTTTCATTGCGTTTCACAATCTTCGTCTCTCGGAGTCGATTCTCCTGTCGGGCGTCTTTCTCATAGGGCTCCTCATTCTGGCGATTCACCTTGCGACCTGGGGCCGCGAGGTCCGACGCGACTCGAAAAAGCTCATGGAGACGGTCTGCGTCGTACAGGGGCTGGTCGTGCGCGCGCGCGCCGACGATTCCGGACATACACGATATCGGCCCGAGCTCAAGATCCACTACGACTATGCGGGCGAATCCTACGACGCGTGGGCGTTCGACCGAACGACCCTCACTGAAGATCAGGGCTTTTTCTACAGTTTGGAAGAAGCGAAGTCGATCGCCGAGTCGTACAAAAAGGGCGGAACGTACCGCTGCTGGATACGCGTCGACGAACCGAGTCAGGCGATTCTCGTTAAGAATAAGACGCTCTGGGGCTGGATCTTTCTCATTATACCCGCGTCCCTCATCCTGTTTGCCGGAGCGCTGCTCGTCGCGCGAGCGCGCGAAAAAGCGCGGTCTAAAGAGGAGCGAGCAAGCCGAAAGCGGCAGGAGACGCTCTATCCGAACGTGCCCGCGTTCGACGGAGAGACCGGCGAAGTTCTCGCCAAGCGGCTCCGTCCGGACGTGAAGTCCTCGTGGTCCTTTGCGTGTTCCGCGTTCGGCGCGCTCGCATGGAACGTCGCCTCGTGGATCGCGTTCCTCTATGTGATCGTTACGTCGAAAACGGCCGCAGACTACTGGTACGCGGCGCTCTTCGGCGCGCTCTTCTGCGGGGTAGGAGTCCTCTTTACCTGCCGGCTCTGGGGGCTCTATCGGATCGAACGCGTCGTCGGAGCGACCGTCTTGGAAATTTCAACGTCTCCCATCGTGCCGGGCAGAAAAGTCAAAGCGTGTCTCTTTCTGCGGGGCCGCGTCGAAGCGAAACGGCTCGACGTGTTCGTTAAGTGCGACGAAATCGCGCGGTACGTGCAGGGCACGAACTCCATTTGCCATCGGCACGAGATCTTTTCGCGCCCCGTCTATACGCAGTACGCGCTCGACGTGCCCGCAAAAGCAGAAGAGCAGGCGCGGTTTACCTTTGCGCTCCCGATCGGCGTCGCGCATTCGTTCGTCGCGGAGCACAACGAGATCGAATGGAAGCTTGTCGTCCAGATGGAATTTGCCGACGGAGGCGTCTTTACCCGCGATTTCGCGATCGTCGTTCACCCGTTCTTAGGGGAACGCGATTCCGGACGGTAGTTTGCGGCGGGTCAAAAAGAAGAACGGCGCCGCGGTTGAACGCGGGGCTGCAGGTTTGACAAAGGCGCGACGTTTGCCCTGCTGCGTCACGCCTTAGCGTCCGTCCAGACGTGTAGAAAAGAAGGCGGTTTATTTCAACGCCTTCGTTTTTATCTACGATTTGAACGGGACGGTCTTTTCAAAAATCGTAACTAATATCGTTCTGAATCTCGTATTTCCCATTATTCTTTTCAATAATGTACGCGACCGCTTTATCAATGAGATCTTTGAGACGCTTTCTTGTTTCTTCGTCGGGGCAGCCGATATAGCGAAACTCATGCGGAGTATCGATGAAGAACGTATCGTATAAATCGCTGACCGCCATAAAAGCGTCCGTTAGTTCCTGGTCGTCGTCCCATTCGGGCGGATTGTCTGTGTCGATAACGCCGCCGTCTTCGGCATAAAGCCAGATGGGATAGGTTTTGTATTCCAAAAGAAGCCTTATTTTTTTAATCATTTTGCTTTCACAGCGCTTATGCCTTTTGTGTCGGCGAGGGCGTCTTATCAATGTTTACGCGTTTACTCTTAGGGATTTATCTCGCGCCACAAATGTTGAAAACGCTCGTCGTCGCGGAGATAAAACGCGCGGTTGGCTTCGCCTTTATCCTTGGCTTCGGGCGTCTTGGATTGCTGAACGGAGTCTGACGTCTCCGCCGACGCCGCGTCCCGTAAAAATTGAACGGCGCGTTCGTACTTTTCCGGCGCTTCCGTCTGTTCATACTGACGGTTGAGCCAGTCTAAAAAGGAGCCGTAACCGTTAAAAACGGGCGAGTTCTGATCTTCGTTAAAAAAGAGAACGCGCCGTTTTATCAGTCCGCGACAGGCGGCCTTTGCCTGCTCGGGCGTAACTGAATACAGTTTAACGGCGTTCTCATACTGGCAGATCGCGAGTTCGGCTAGCTGGCAGTAGGCGTTAAACGCGTCCGCGTATCTTTCCTGTTTATAGTATACGCGGGCGCAAAACGAATACGCGCCGACGTCGATAATCTGATATTGCCTGAGGCTTTTCTCGTATTCGCCGTTAAGTTCGTAAGCGATTCCAAGACAGATATATTTTGAACCCGGATTATAGGGAACGCCTTTAAAGCCCCTGATTCCGTTGGCGAGAGAAAGAGCCTTGGCTTTATCGCGGTTTTGAACGGCTTGCGCGAATTTCACATACTGACGTTCTGTAAGGTAAGAATTCACATTCTTTTGTATGACTATGACCGGGAATATCGAAAACGCCGAACAGGCTAAAAAAAGACAAAGCGGCGCTAAATATAACCGTCTGGAAACCCAGTATTTAACAGAAATAAGAAGCACAAGCGCGGCAAGCGGCGGCGCATAGAATCCAAAATAGCCGAACGCCGCCGCCGTCTTTAGATAAAAAGGCATTTGGCTAAACGGTTGCTGCGACATGGCTATGCCAAAGAGAATGAATATCGACAGCGGATGAATAAGAAGCGCCAGACTCGGAATAAGCCAAAGCAAGTCGCTCTTCCAGGAACCGGATTCAGAATGACCGTCCCTGTTGTCGGCGTTTGTATGGATCGCGCCGCTTTTAGCGTCAGTCGTCATGAGATTCCCTTTCTTCTTATTTTACGCGCTGCGGCGTTGACCGTATTTTTTAAGACGCCGCAACTATACTTATATACGGCGCTTAACTGCGGCGTCAAAATCAAGCGCCGAGTGGCGGCGCGGCAAAATTTTGCGGCGTGGAGAGGTAAAGAAAAGGGCGCCGCGTTTGAACGCGGCGCCTGCGGCTATTCGCGGCTGGCGACGACGCGGCAGTCAGGAATCGAGCCATTTCTGATATTCGGGGTCGAGCCACGAGACGTCGGCGAGCGCTTCGCCGAGCGGGTCGTAATCTTCGCTTGAGAAGCCGAGACTGTTGTGCCGGCGCCATCCTTCGGCGTATTCGTATTTTCCGGAGAGTTTTCCGGTAAGCGCGGCGGCTTCCTGCATGGAGTCGAGATAGGAGTCGTAGCCCTGCGAGACGTCGAGCCATTCCTTCTGGCTCTTGTGGCACGCGAGCGCGGCGCGTTTGCGCGGTATGACGCTCGAGACGTCGACGTACCGTTCGGACCGCACGAGCTTGCGCATCGCGTCCCGATTTCCGTGCGGCGCGGCGTGATAGACCGCGACGTCCTGAAAGGTCGCGGGCATGGGCGGTTCGGTCGGCGCGTTGGTCATGCCGCGGCAGAACGCGGCGGTTACGGCGAGCCGGACGGCGTTCTGATGATCTTCCATATAGTCGGACGGGGACTGGCAGAGGACGACGTCCGGCTTAACTTCGCGCATCGTCGCAATGAGCTGCAGGAGCGTGCGGCGGTCGTAGAAGATCTCCAGATCGTCGACGAGCGATTCGTGATAGGTCGCGCCGAGATATTCCGCGGCCGCGATCGACTCGGCGCGCCGCGCGCGGATGATCTGCTCGCGCGTCATGGTCGCGGTTCCCCACGAGCCGTTGGAGACCGTCATGTAGTGAAGGTCCCAGCCGCGGTCTTTCAGGAGGAGCATCGTCCCCGCCATAGTGAATTCAATATCGTCGGGATGCGCGGAAACGGCGAACACGGTCTTTTTCTCTTTTGGTTCCATTTTAGCTATATCCTCATATGTCAACAAAGAGGCGCGGGCGCGCGGCCGACGCGAATCGGGCCGGCCCGCGGGGCGCGTCCGCTATTATACCGCGCCGCGTGCGGAAAGTCAAAACGTGGAATTCTGAGCGCCGGAGTCTGTCTTTTTGATAAAAAATAACGGTTTTGCAGATTTTTCTAATTATATCGCCCCCTGCGGACGATAAGAACGGTAAGCGGCGCCGCGTCCGTTGAGCGCGCCGCGTTTACCTATTTGAATTTAACCGTTCCGAAAGGACTTTTCACAATGTCTCATAGCCGACGCCTTCTCTTTACGCTAGCGTTAACGACGCTCATGTCGCTGTCGTTTTTTGCCGCGTCCGGTTGCGCCGGAGCGCTCATGATGCCCTATTACCTTATCTACGGAACCGACGCGCCCGCTAAGTACAAGAAGGTCGTTAAGGATATTCCGAAAGGGTCGACGATCGTCGTCATATGCCGTTCGAACCTGAATCTGTACGGTTCGTCGAGCCCGAACGCCGATCTGTCTCAGGCGCTCACCTACGTCCTTTCGACTCAAATGACCGACGTGAAAAAGAAGAAGTTCGTCTGGATTTCCTACGACGAAGTGGAATCGAAGTTCGAAGAGGACGAGCTTACGTCGCAGAGCTTTGAGAAGCTCGGAAACGCCCTCAAGGCCGACTACGTCGTCGGGGTCGAGATCGACGATTTCGACGTCCACCATTCGACGCAGTTCTATCAGGGCAAGGCCAAAGTTCTCGTGCGTCTTGTCGACGTGAAACACGCCGAAACGGTTACGAAAGATTCGATGCCCACGTACGTCTATCCTCCGACCCCGATTCCGAGTTCCGATTACGACGAGCTGGAATTCCAAAAGACCTTTATTACGCGTCTTGCCAAGCACATCGGAACGCTCTTCTGCCCGCACGATCCGCACGAAGAGTACGCCGCCGACTCCGATTTCCCGGAACGCTGACCGCGTTCGGAACGGCGCCGCCGTACCCCCTGGCGCCGCCCGAGCCGTTCGGCAAATAAAAGAACCGCGTCTTTTATAAGGCGCGGTTCTTTTTGTTTCTGCTCGGGTTTCAGAAAACTCAGGCGTTTTCTTCTTCGCTTTCCCTGTCGCTGTTGACGAAGAGGGAGTGCGCGGCGGGCTCGTTCGGATCGAACGGCTGGCAGTCGCTCCGGTTATGGCTTCCGCGCGTTTCGTTTCTCGCGAGCGCGCCTTCCACAATGAGCCGGGAGACGACGAGCATATTCTGCGTTTCCCACGCTTCGACCGTCGTGAACTGTTTATTGAAGAGCACCTTAGACCAATTCCGAATATTCTGAAGCGCCTCTTTGAGCCCGACTTCCGACCGCACGACGCCGCACAGACGCTGCATCGTCGACCGGAGCGAATTGCGCACGTCGGCGACGTCGAGCGCGTCGGTCGTTCCGTTCGGATGCGGCTTGTTCTCCAAGGGGAGCGCGTGGTATTCGTCGCTCGTCTGAACGGCGATTTCACCCGCGAGACGGCCGGTCTGTTCTCCGTAAACGAGCGCCTCGAGCAGACTGTTCGACGCGAGCCGGTTCGCGCCGTGCAGGCCCGTGCTGCTCGCCTCGCCCGCCGCCCAAAGCCCTTTGAGCGTCGTGCGTCCGTGAACGTCGACGAGAACGCCGCCCATGGAGTAGTGCGCGCCCGGCCGGACCGGAATCCGGTCTTTCGTAATATCGACGCCGAACTCGGCGCAGATCGCGGCGATGCCGGGGAACCGGTGGAGAATCCAGTCGTGATCCTTGTGCGTGAGATCGAGATAGACGTTTGGGGAATTCGTCTTCTCCATCTGCTTAACGATCGAGCGGCTCACGACGTCGCGCGGCGCGAGCTCCATGCGGTCGTCGTAGTCGCCCATAAAGCGGTAGCCGTTCTTATCGACTAAGAGGGCGCCCTCGCCGCGCATCGCTTCGGTAATCAGGCTGCGGCTCCCGCCCGCAATATAGAGGACGGTCGGGTGAAACTGAACGAATTCCAGATCGCGGCAAACCGCGCCGGCGCGGAACGCCATGGCGACGCCGTCCCCGCACGCGACGTTCGGATTCGTCGTCTCGCGATAGACCTGACCGAGCCCTCCGGACGCGAGAATCGTCTGTTTGGCCCAGATGAGCTCCGTCTCGCCCTCTTTTTCCCAGTAGACGACCGCGCCGCGGCAGAATCCGCCGTACGTTAGAAAGTCGAGCGCGAACGTGTCTTCCCAGACGCGGATATTCGGCCGCCGCTTGACCTCTTCGACGGTCGCGCGCATGATTTCTTCGCCGGTCGAATCGCCGTTCGCGTGCAGAACGCGGAAGTGATCGTGGCCCCCTTCGCGCCCGAGCAGAATATCGCCCTTGTCGTCCAGGTCGAACTTGGTTCCGTACGAGATGATCTTTTTGACTTCGTCCGGTCCCCGCCGAACGATATGCTCGACGATCTCCCTTTCGCAGAGCGCGCCGCCGGCGACGAGCGTGTCTTTTACGTGGTTCTCGAACTTGTCGTCCGGCACGTCCCACACGCACGCGACGCCCCCTTGCGCCTTAACGCTGTTCGACTGGCGCAGGCCCGCTTTGCAAACGACGAGGACCTTCTGGGACGGATCGACCGAAAGCGCCGCGCTTAAGCCCGCAAGCCCGCCCCCTATGACAAGCACGTCCGTAAAGAAGTGTGGGTGAAGCTTCGCGTGAAACGACGCCAGATAGCGCGGATATCCGCCAACGGAAATTTTACGGTTTACATTAGGCGCGTTCGTCATTATATCGTCCTCGGTAACAGCGGCGTATCAGATCGGAAAAGGGCCGTTTCGGCGCCGAACCTGCGCGGCCTGCGCGGTCAGTCCTGCAGGGAGTGGTCCGGGGTCTTTTCCGGATGGCATTCCCGGCACGTCATTTTGCCGATCGTATTGGAGGTCGTCCCGCCCTTATTGTGGCACTTAATGCACGTCGCGGCGGGCTCCGGACGCTTGAGCGCGACGATCGGCGCGATTTCTTCCACGTTGAGCGATTTAATATTCAAATTGAGGAGCTCGGCCGTTTTTTTCGCCATATCGGCGGAGAGCCGGGAGCAGCGGTCGGTCCGTTCGGGCGAATCGGTTCGGTATTTCGAGACCTGCGCCCACTTGCCGACGGAAACGTGGCAGAGCACGGAGCCGGAAATCGACTGCGGGAGCGGGTCGGCGTCGTCGGGCATGAAGTTCGGGAACATTGTCCGTTCGTAGTAGTTCCCAAGCTCGTCGCAGATCGCTTTGAGCGTCTTTTCGTTCGCGCAGAAGAGATTGACCGCCGCCATCGCGCCGTTGAGCGAACCGCAGAGCGTCCCCCAGCCGTTCGCGCCCGACGCCCCGTAATGGAGCATGTGGAACGGGAAATTGAGCATCGCCGCGCTCGCGAGCGGATCCGTCTTTTCGAGCGCCGACGCGACGTTCGTGACGATCGACGTAAACGTCGTGTGCATGCAGTGGCCGACGTGATACCCGTAGTACGCGTCGCGCGCGACTTTTTCGGGGTCGATGATTGCGTACTTCCACGCTTCCGTTCCCTCGACGAGCGCGGGGTTCGTTTGCGGGAGGGGCGACGCCGACGCGGATTGCGCCGCGCCGCACGCGAACAGCGAGCCAAGGCCGACGCCGGCAAATCGCATGGCGTCTCGACGGTTCATTTTTGTCATGGGTATCTCTCCTTCGGGCGGAAACGCGGGTATTAACCGACGCGGCAGATATAAAATTTCCGCGGCGCGCTTCCGCCGCGGTGAAAGCGTAATTATAGCGCTTTTTATCGACTCAAGAAGGGAGTAAATCCAATCGAACCGTCCGCGCGCGGCGGATTCCAGACCCCGGTTTGACGTCCGGCGTCCCCGACGTCGGGCCGAATCGGGGCTAGAATGAGTAAAAATTATAATCTTGTCGTCTTGTACAACGAAAAAATAATGTTAATATATACCTAACTTTACTGGCGCGCGTTGTTATCAGGGGGCTGTTTCCGGCGCGTCTGTTATTCGTTCCACGAAGCCAGAGTCATATTTGGATATTCGCTCGGAGATTAGTATGAACACGGAGACGTTCAGGATTTTTTGCGACGTCGTTCACTATCAGAGTTTTTCTCGCGGCGCAGAAGTCAACAATATCAGTCAGTCGGCGGCGACGCAGTCGATTCACCGGCTCGAAAAGCAATTGGGCGTTCAACTTATCGACCGTTCAAAACGCCCGTTCGTTCTTACCCCGGAAGGAAAGATTTGTTACGACGGATTTCATGAAATATTAGAGACTTACGATTCCGTCGTTTCGCGCGTTCAGGCGTCGAAGTCGCAGTCGGGCGGCGTTATTCGGGTCGCGGCGATCTACTCCGTCGGTCTTCACGACATGAGCAAGTGCATGCGCGAGTTCATGAAGCAGGAGCCGAAGACGAAAATCCGGCTTGAATTCCTGCATCCGGACAAAGTCTACGAGGCGGTCATTAACTCGGAAGCGGATCTTGGCGTCATTTCGTACCCGACGGCGACGTCGGAGCTCAACGTGATTCCGCTCCGGTCCGAGGAAATGGTCGTCGTTATGCCGCCGGACCATCCGCTCGCCAAGTCGAGGTCAATTCCGATCGAACGGCTCGAAGGGCTCGACTACGTCGCGTTCGATCACGATCTCCCGATTCGCCGCGAGACCGACCGGCACATGCGCGCGCACGGCGTCCGCGTCAATATAGTTACGGAATTCGACAATATCGAAACGATTAAGCAGGCGATCGAAGTCGGCATGGGCGTCTCGCTGCTCCCCGCGCCGTCGGTGCTCGACGATCTGGAAGCGCGCCGTCTCGCCGCCGTTTCCCTAGAAGCGCCGAAAATCTCGCGTCCGATCGGCGTCATCTACCGCCGGCGCAAGATATTCTCCGCGCAGACGACTAAGTTTATCGAGATGCTCGGCGGCGCGCTCGTGAAGTCGAACGCGATCAGTTCGAGCTCTTCCGAAAGCGGATTCCAGACCCCGGCCGGCGAACAGCTCTATAAGATCGAGCCGCGCGGATAAGCGGCCCCGGCGGACAGACCGCCTTACCTTAAAGACAAACGCGGCGTCCGCGGCCGGCCCTCTTTTGAGAACGCCGCGCGCGGTTCCGCGCAGGAACACAGATATGATTAAAGTTGCGTTTTTTGGCGCGGCCGGTAAGATGGGCAAGATGCTCGTCGCGCACGCCGCAGGTAATCCCGAATTCCAAATTGTCGCGGCGCTCGACGCGCCCGCATGCCCCGCGCTCGGAAAAGACGCGGGCGAAAACGCCGGCGTCGGCCCGATCGGCGTTCCGATTACGTCGGAGCTTCCCGCCGACGCGAAGCCGGACGTACTCGTCGATTTTTCGTCGGCGCGCGCGTTTGAGACGGTTCTCGCGCTGTGTACGTCGCGCAAGATCCCGCTCGTCTACGCGACGACGGGCCTGACCGACGCGCAGCTCGAACAGCTCGCCGAGGCCGCCAAGTCGATTCCTATTCTCCGATCGCCGAGTATGAGTCCGGCGGTCAACTTAACAATGAAGCTCTCGCAGATCGCCGCGCGCGCGCTCAAAGACGCCGACGCCGACGTGGAAATCGTCGAACGGCATCACCGCTATAAGATCGACGCGCCGAGCGGAACCGCGCTCAAATTCGGCGACCTTATCGCCAAAGAGATGGGAATCGACCAATTCCGGCACGGCCGGGAAGGGAAAGTCGGGGCCCGGCCGCACAACGAGATCGCGTACCACGCGCTGCGAACCGGCGACGATCCCGGCCAGCATACGGTTATTTTCGGAATGCTCGGCGAGACGCTCGAACTGACCGTGAAGTCGTCGAGCCGCGATTCCTACGCGTCCGGCGCCCTCGAAGCGGCCAAGTTTCTCGTCGCTCAGAAGCCGGGCCGAGTCTACGATATGTACGACGTGCTCGACCTGTAATATGGGGAATTTGCGGTAAAATCGGGGATTTTTCGCCCTTTCTTGCCGCGCGCACGCCCGCGCCCCCTTTTCAGATAAAAAAAGGGCGCTATAATGCCCCGATGATTGACGACTGGTCGCCCGACGTTGCGTCGTCGCGTCCTCATTATCCGTAAAACAACATACACCGAAGCCGTCGGCGTTCGTTCCTTATCGATCGCGCGGTGAGCACGAGGCTCATAACCGCGGTTGCGCGCAGGGAGCGGAAAACCTCGGCGGCATGCCAAGAACAGAGACTTTACGATGAAAGAGAACATTCATCCGAAATACATGGAGTGCAAGGTTACTTGCGGTTGCGGTAATTCTTTTGTTACCCGCGATACGAAGCCTGAGCTCAAAGTCGATATCTGCAACGCCTGCCATCCGTTCTATACGGGCCGCGTTAAGTTCGTCGACACCGCTGGGCGTATCGAAAAGTTCAAGAACAAGTTCGGCGGCAAATACGGCAAGAAGGCGTAGTTTCTTCTTGACGCGTCGGGCGACGCAATTCGCAAGCGGGTCTTTGGAGCCTTTCCGGAGAGCCGCTTGTTGCGCTTTAGCTAAACGGCGCCGACGCTATGGCCGAGCCTCTTTTTTACCGGTTGCTTCTCTCTCCTATCCGACTCCATAAAGGTATTCGATGCGCAAATTACTCGACGAGAAACTCGCCCGATTTGAAGAACTCGAACGTCAGATGAACGATCCGGACGTCCTCGCCGACTCCAGCCGTCTGGCGGCGGTCGCGCGCGAACACGGCTCTCTTGCGAAACTGTGCGGAAAATACCGGCGGTTTAAAAAGCTCAACGAGGAGATCGAAGAGGCCAAAGAGATGCTCGAAGGGGACGATCCCGAACTGCGCGAACTCGCGGAATCGGAACTGCCGGAACTGCGCGCCGAACGCGAAGTCCACTGGAACGAGCTGCTCGATATGACGATCGGGGGCGAAGACGCGAACCGGTCCCGCTGCATTATGGAGATCCACGCGGGGACGGGCGGCGACGAAGCGGCCCTTTTCGCGCGCGACCTCTATGAGATGTACCGCCATTTCTGCGAATCGAAGAAGTGGAAGATCGAGATCATGTCGATGAACGCGACCGAAATGGGCGGGTTCAAAGAAATTACGCTCGGAATCGACGGGGAAGGCTGCTTCCGGGAACTCCAGTTTGAGAGCGGCGGGCACCGCGTTCAGCGCGTCCCGGAGACGGAAGCGAAAGGGCGGATTCACACCTCGGCGGCGACCGTCGCCGTTATGGCGGAGCCGGAAGACGTGGAAATCGAGCTCAAAGAGAGCGACTACCGGGTCGACCGCTTCTGCGCGAGCGGGCCTGGCGGCCAGCACGTCAATAAGACGGCGTCGGCCATTCGGCTTACGCACTTCGAGACCGGCTTGGTCGTGAGCTGCCAGGACGAAAAGAGCCAGATTAAGAACCTCGCCAAGGCGCTTCGCGTTCTCAAGACGCGCCTTTACGAACTCAAGCGCTCGCAAGAGCAGGCGAAACGGTCGCAGGAGCGCATGAGCAAGCTCGGGAGCGGCGACCGCAGCGAACGTATTCGGACCTATAATTTTCCTGAAAACCGCGTGACGGATCACCGAATCGGGTTGACTTTATACAAGCTTGACGTTATTCTTGCGGGCGACCTTTCCCCGGTAATCGACGCGTTGCTCGATTACGAACGTCAGGAATTGCGCAGCTCGTTCGGGACGATCGAGTAAAGGCGCCGGCGCGGGTCTTGGCTCGCGGCGCGCTCTCATGTCAGGAAGAATACAGATCATGTCGCAAGTAGAAAATTGGACGTTCCGGAATCTTCGCTCTTGGACGGCGTCCTTTCTTGAAAAAAAAGGCGCGGATTCGCCCCTTCTCGAGACGGAAATCTTACTGGCGCACGCGGCGCACACGACGCGCGTCGATCTCTTTATGCGGCTCGACGAGACGCCCGACGACGCCACGCGCGCGGCCTTTCGCGAGCTTGTCCGCCGCCGCGGCATGGGCGAGCCGGTCGCCTATCTGATCGGCAAAAAGGAATTCTACGCGCTCGATTTCGACGTCGATTCGAACGTGCTCGTGCCGCGTCCGGAGACCGAACAGCTCGCGCTCGAAGCGATCGAGTACATTAAGAAGCGCGCCAAGACGTTCGGCAAGAGCGCGAAAGAGATCGGGAACGGCTCGGAAGAGAGCGAGCCGGCCGACGCAGCGGCTTCGAACGCGCCCGAAACGTGGAATATCTGCGACGTCGGCGTCGGGAGCGGCTGTATTTCCGTCGCGCTCGCCAAGCACGTGCCGAACGCGCGGATCGTCGCGATCGACCTGAGCGCGAGCGCGCTCGACGTCGCGAAGAAGAACGCCGAAAAACACGGCGTCGGCCAGAAGATCGAGTTCGTTCAGAGCGACCTGTTCGCGGCGTTCCGGCGGGACTTGCCAGAAGAGGCCCGATTTGATATGATAGTCTCGAATCCGCCCTACGTTTCCGAGGCCGAATACGCGGCTCTTGAGCCGACCGTTAAGAACTTTGAGCCGGAGCTGGCGCTTGTGGGCGGTCCGACCGGTTCGGAACTCCCGATTCGGCTCGTCGAGCAGGCCGCCGAGCAGATAAAATCAGGCGGACGGCTCTTTTTGGAACTCAGTCCGACGACGGTCCACGCGGTCGCCGAGCGGCTCGCCGCCGACGGACGCTGGCAGGACGTCGCGGTCAAAAAGGATTTCGGGAATCTCGAACGGTTCGTATTTGCCACGCGAAAATAAAAAGGATTGGCCGCTTTTCGCACGCTAACTCGGCGGACAAGAAGAGTCCCGCCGACGTTTTACAAAGTCAGGAATTGGTATCATGTCCGACAACAAAGCCGACATTTTTGGTCTCGACGGTATCCGGATGCTCCTTCAGCTCATGAAGGAGAACGACGTTTCCGAGCTCAGTCTCGAACAGGGCGACAGCCGTATGAAACTGCTCCGCGGAGGCGTCGCGCCGACGGCGCACGCGCCCGTTCAGACCGCCGCGCCCGCGCAAGCGCCGGAAGCCGCGCCCGCGCACGCCGAGCCCGCCAAGCCGGAAGTCGACGACTCCGCCTATATTAAGACGATCAATTCCCCAATGGTCGGCACGTTCTACGCGGCCGCGAATCCGGACAAACCGCCGTTCGTCAAAGTCGGCGACGTCATAACGCCGGATAAGACGGTCTGCATTATCGAGGCGATGAAGGTCTTCAACGACATTCAGGCGGAAATTTCCGGCAAGATCGTCGAAGCGGTCGCCAAAGACGGCCAGGTCGTCGAGTACGGCGCCCCGCTCTTTAAAGTCGATATTCGCGGCTGACGCGCGTTCCGCGGCGACGCGGGGATCATAGGATTGGATCATACATGTTTAAACGAATTTTAATCGCCAACCGCGGGGAAATCGCGCTTCGCGTTATTCGCGCGTGCCGCGAACTCGGCGTCGAGTCGGTAGTCGCGTTCAGCGAAGCGGACCGCGACGCGCGGTACGTCCAACTCGCCGACAGAGCCGTCTGTATTGGGCCCGCGCGCTCCGACCAGAGCTATCTTAAAGTCGACCGCATTATCAGCGCGGCCGAAGTCGCCGACGTCGACGCGATCCATCCGGGTTACGGTTTCCTTTCCGAAAACTCCCATTTCGCGGAAAAATGCCGCGATTCCGGCTACGAATTTATCGGGCCGACGGTCGAGGCGATGGAGCGGCTCGGCGATAAGAACGCCGCGCGCGCTATGGCGAAAGAGTGCGGCGTTCCGATCGTGCCCGGCAGCGACGGTCTGATCGAGTCCGAATCGCAGGCGCTCGCGTGCGCGCGCAAGATCGGGTATCCCGTCCTCGTTAAGGCGTCGGCCGGAGGCGGAGGCCGCGGCATCCGTCAGGCGAACGACGACCGTCAGCTCCGCCGCGCGCTGCAGGAGGCGTCCCGGGAAGCGGCGACCGCGTTTGGCGTCGCCGACGTCTATATCGAAAAGTTCATTGAGAATCCGCGCCACGTCGAGGCGCAGCTCCTGGCCGACAATTACGGAAACGCGATCCACCTTTGGGAGCGCGACTGCTCGATTCAGCGCCGGCGTCAGAAGCTCGTCGAGCTCACGCCCGCGCCCGCAATGACGCTCGAAAAGCGAAAGGCGCTCTGCGAATCCGCCGTCCGCATCGCGAAAGCGGCCGGCTATACGAACGCGGGCACGGTCGAATTCATCGTCGATTCGAAGGGGGATTTCTACTTCATCGAGATGAACGCGCGTATTCAGGTCGAGCATCCGGTTACGGAAATGGCGACCGGAATCGATCTCATTCAGCAGCAGATTCGAATCGCGTCGGGCGAGAAACTCGAAATCCGGCAGGAAGACGTCGTTCACCGCGGGTTCGCGATGGAATGCCGCATTAACGCCGAAGACGCCGAGCATAATTTCCGTCCTTCGCCGGGCAAAATCGAGCTCCTCGTTCCGCCCGGCGGGTTCGGCGTCCGGTTCGATTCCCACGCGTATTCGGGCTACTCGGTCAGTCCTTATTACGACTCCATGATCGGGAAACTCATCGTCCAGCGCGCGACGCGCGAAGAGGGCGTCGCGACCATGATCCGCGCGCTTGAGGAATTGGAGGTCAAAGGGGTCAAGACGTCGGTTCCGCTCCTGCTCAAGATTCTCAAGAGCGAAGAATTCGCGAACGAAGTTCCCGACGTTGGGTTCCTCGAACGCTACTTTGTGAAATAAAGGCCCGTTGCCGGCTTTTTTTGCGCTTTTTGGCGCCGCTTTAACTAAACGCGGAAAACAAAGGAGTTACGACTTCATGTTTTCCGCGTTTTGTTCTCTTGGGCGCCTAATTTGTGACACGCGTCCCAAAATTTTTTGATTTTTTTGCTCTTTTTTTGAATTGGGGTTGTGTGAACTGCCGATTTTTCTCATAATCAGTAAGTGACCGTGCGTCAAACGAAGGTTCGAAAATCGTAATAAAACAAAAATTGAGAATTTTCGGAAAAACGCTCAAGTTGAACAAACAAACGGTCGATAAAGTTAGCGAGGTACGCGCGCAGCAGAGCGCGGCTCCAAGCCTAAGCGGTAAAAAACGAGTCAAGGACGCGTCGCGAGGGCGGGAACGGATTTCCTGCGTTGACTTTTCAACGTGAAACTAAAACAAAGAATTTTCGTCGAGTCAGGCGCGATTTTCGCAAACGACGCGAACGTAACTTCTGGATCGAACTTTCAGGAGAATAAAGATGAGTATTCATGGCGTTAATGGTTTGAACGGCGTTTCCGCTGCCAATCAAGTTTCCAGCGTTAAGCGCAACGACGTTTCCGAGAACGCGTCGAAGCCGGTCGCGCGCGACGAGATGGAAATCTCGACTCAGAACCGCGCCGAAGCCGCCGCGAGCGTCTCCTTCGATTCCGAAGGAATCCGCGTCGATCTCGTCAACCGCGTTCGCGCCGAAATCGCGGCGGGCACCTACTACTCCGACGAGAAATTTGAAAAAGCGCTCGACCGCCTCTTCGCGTCGTTCGAGTCCTGAAATCGGCGGGAGCGATTCGATCCCCAGCCCGTCCGGAGTCTGCCGCTCCGACGCGGCGTCGGCTTGAACAGGTAGTTCGCCGGCGTTTCGCGTAAGGCGGAGCCAATAGCAGGAGACGGATGGCGAGCAGAATCGGCCTTCCCCTATAAGAACAGAGCGCGTTTTGCGAGCCGCCAAGCCGCGGCGTACGCGAAACGCGCTTTTTTTATTTTTTTTCGGCCCGTTCTTTCGCGGCGTCCGACAGGTCGAACGCGACTTCTTTCGACGTCTTGTTCAGTTTTCGCCAGACGTTGAGTTTCTGCCGTTGATACGCGTAGATCGCTTTCTTTTCCTCCGGAGCGGTTCTTCTCCGGCTTACGCCGTCGTAGAGTATGCCCCCGAAGGAATAATTCTGAGGCGCGTCGAAACGGCCCCAGTAGACGACGCGGCCCTCTCGCGTCGAAATAAAGAAGGTCGGTTCCGTCTCGCCGAGCGTCTTGAACGCGTGGATCGTTTCGATTCCGAACTGCCTGACCGCGTCGAACGATTCGAGAAATGCGGCGAACGCGGCCGCTTTGGCGGTAAAGTCGCCGTAAGGGCCGTAGGTTTTCACCGTGGGCAAAAGCTCCCGCTCTTTCTTGTTCTTTCGGAAATAGGAGTCGTCCATACTTTCCCCTTCGCCGTCGAGGAGCGCCGTCTCGGGCGCGGCGGCGGTTCCGCCTTGCGGATCGGGCGGTTCGAAAGAGGTTTCCTGCTCGAGCCGTTCGAGGAATTCGTCTTCCGGAAAGAGGGTTCTAAAATCCTGAATCTGCTCGAGCCGGCCCGTTTCGTCGGGGTCGAAGAACGCGGCCGGCGTCTTGAATTTGAGCGCGACGTCGACCGTCGCCGGGTACGAGACGACGATCGATTCGACGCTCGCGACGCGGGGATTATTGGAAAACGCGCGGACGAGACTGTCGACCAAGCCCGGATTGAGCGCGTTGAGTCCTTTCGCGCGCTCTTCCGTGGGGATATATCCGAGCGCCTCTTCGACGAAATTATCGGGAATCCAGGGGGGCGGATTCCAGACGCGGAAGTTGGCCGCGCTGAGCTGATAGACGTCCTGACTTAGAATCTGAGGCCGGAAAAAGGACCATAGCGCCCCCGTTAGACCGCACAGCAGGAGAAAGATTGCAAGCTGCGCGAAGACGGCCCGCTGCGCTTGGCCTCCGAGGAAGTATCTAACGGCGTTCCAGATTCTCACGGAATGTCTCCGATTCTTTTCAGCCTGTCCTAAAAGGAGATCAATTCGTAAAACGCTCTTGTTCCGCTTGGGGAAAAAGAGTACTCTTAGCGCGGCGGGGTAGGCGCATGCCGCGCTAACCAAACCCGCCGTTTAGCGTAACCGTACTTTGACTCGAAGGAGCCGTCAATGACGTCGCGTCATACCGTATCCGCCGACCGTCTTTCGCGCCGCGCTTTTGTCGCGGCGGCCTGCGCCGGCCTGCTCGCCGCGCCGGCGGGCTGCGCCCTTTTCAACCGCCCGAAAAAAATCGATCCGTCCGTATTTGAGCCGGCGGTGAACCGCGTGACGAAAGACGCGATTAAGGAGCTCAACCGTCATTCGGAACTCGAACAGGAAAAGAAGACCAATCCGACCGTCTGCTTCCTCGGCGTTAAGGGGGAGAGCGCGGAATCGATCTCCGAGGCCACGCGCGCGGAACTCCAGGACGGAGAAGGGTATACGCTCCTCAAAAAGGAGGACGTCAAAGAGGCCCTTTCCGAGGCCGGCATTCGCGCGAACGACGTCTTTATTCCGGCGGAACGCAAAAAGTTTCTCCGCGAGCTCGGCCGTCCGGTCGACTACTTCCTTGCGGGGTACGTCGAGGACGTCGAAGAGCGCGTCGATCCGAACGACGAGGAGAGCCAAACGGTTCCTAAACGCGTCTACCGTCTGGAGCTTCTCTGCCTCGAAACGAATAAGAAATCGGAATTCGTCGCCGATCTGTAATCGCTTTCGTTCGGGCTATTCGAGGTATTTTCGAATCTCTCCGCAAATCTCTTCCCGCAGCGCGTCGGCCGACTTTCCCGCGGCGTCGATTCTGCGCGCCCCTTGCGCCGTCAGGGAACGGAACCACGTTTCCTGACGTTTCGCAAAGTTTCTCGTGAGCCGCTTAATCGTCTCGACCGCCTCTTCCAGCGCCAGCCGCCCGTCCAACACGTCTTTTAATTCCCGGTATCCGACCGCTTTCGACGCCGTCGGTCCCGGCGGAGGATCGCTCTCAAAGAGCCGCCGCGTCTCCTCTAAAAAGCCGGCGCGCATCATTTCGTCGACCCGACGGTTGATACGGTCGTAAAGCTCGTCGCGCTCGCGCGTTAATATAAAGATTCTGCCCGGTTCGAACAGCGGGGGCGCGCTGAACTCTTTGAGCTGCGCCGACATCGGCTTGCCCGTAAGACGGACGACTTCTATTGCGCGAACGACCCGTTTTACGTCGTTCTGATGCAGCCGCAGCGCCGATTCCGGATCTTCCTCGCGCAGTATGCTCCAGAGCGCGTAAGGCCCTTCTTTTTCCGCGATAGCGCGCAGCTCCTCACGCAGCCGCGGGTCGGACGCGGGCGCGTCGAAGACGCCGAACAGCATCGTTTTGAGATAGAGCGGCGTTCCCCCGACAAAGAGCGCTATGGCGCCGCGCTCGCGAATTCCGCGCACGGCCTCCGCCGCCTGACGCATATACTCGACGACGGAGAACTGCTCCGACGCGTCGACGACGTCGAGCATGTGATGCGGGACGCCGCCCCGTTCTTCAAGCGTCGGCTTGGCCGTGCCGACGTCCATCTTGCGATAGACCGCCATCGAGTCGAGCGACACAATTTCCGCGCCCAGTTCACGCGCAATCGCGACGCCGAGCGCCGTTTTGCCGCTTGCCGTCGCGCCGGTCAAAAAGAAGGAATCGGCGAACGGAGACGGCGCGCGCCAGGACGCGTCCTGTTTTGTTGTCTGCATGCGTTCTCCTTGGTCGCGGTTAACTCGTTGTGTTCGCGTCGGTTACGCAGCGCCGCGCGCGCCCGTTCCGCCCCTGTTTTTCCGCGGTTTGGCGGCCGGCCGTTTCGACGGTCGAAATCGGGCTTTTTTTTGGCGCCAAAAAGGGCCGTTTTGTCGAAAAAAAACGGTATGAAAACGCCGGTTTCGCTTGTCGAAAACGCGCTTTCTGTTATAATTTATCCAACGCGGACGGAGGCGTCCGTTTCCGTTGGATTCGGCCTTTTGCACAAGCCGTTTGAAGGCGATTTTTGCGCGCGAAAAGCGCCGATCGAACCCGACGGCAAATCAGTATAATGAAAAAACCAAGTTCACCCAATAGCCCGGGCGAGTCCGGCCGTTCAAAAAGAACGAATTCGGCGAAAAAAAACCGCGACCCGTTCGCGCGTCCTCCCCATCCGCTCGGCTACCGCTTCCTGAGCGACGAGCGGCCGATTCGCGCGTCGCGGTTCGGCACTATTATTCCGTCGGTCATGGCGAAATACGGGCTTGGCCGCCGAATCGGGGTCGAGCGGTTTCACGAAGCGTGGCGCGGCGCGCTGGAAACCGTCTTTGACGGGCCGGACGACGAGTTCGCGCCCGAGCTCGACGGGGGCGCCTCCGACAAGCTGCAGACCTACCTGCAATACGCGCGGCCCGTCTCCTTTCGGAGCGGAACCCTGCGCGTCGAGATCGCCTCGAACCTGCTTTATCAGGAATTGCAGTTTTATCTAAGCCAGATACTGCAGGAGATTCGGCGGCGTTTGCCCGACGAAAACATACAGTCGATCAAGTTGATCGTTCGTTAACCGCGCGCGGCCTCGCGCCGCCGCCGTTTTTAACATTTAGAAGTCAGTGAAGATCATGTCAGAATACGAGTCTAATCCGAACGCGGAACCGAAAGACGCGCCCGAACAACCTGTGGACGAAAACCAGGGGAATCAAACGCCCGAAGGAGCGACGCCGACGGAGCAGGAACTCGAATTTGAAGTCCTCGACGACGGCTTTCGCGACGAACGCAAGGCGAAAGACGAATACGTCGAGACCGACTTGGAAGCCCTTTCCGACCTCGAACACGTGCGCAAACGCCCGTCGATGTACATTGGCGACGTCGCCGCGCAGGGCCTGCATCATCTGGTCAACGAAGTCGTCGACAACTCGCTCGACGAGGCGCTCGCCGGATTCGCGACGGAGATTTCCGTTACGATTAACGCCAACGGCTCCGTTACGGTCGAGGACGACGGCCGCGGCATTCCGGTCGGGATTCACCCGGATCTGGGCGTCTCGACCCTCGAAGGCGTTATGACCAAGCTGAAGTTCGGCGGCAAGTTCAATAAGGGCGCGTATCAGACGTCCGGCGGGCTGCACGGCGTCGGCGTTACGGTCGTCAACTTCCTCTCCGAATGGTGCAACGTGGAAGTCTGCCGCGACGGACGCCAGTACTATCAGGAATACGAGCGCGGCGTTCCGCTCGCCCCGGTCGCCGAGGGAATCAAAACGGAAAAGCACGGGACGAAAACAACCTTTAAGCCCGACCCGGAAATCTTTCCCGAAACGAAATTTTCGTACAGCACCCTCTACAACCGCCTGCGCGACCTCGCCTTCCTGAATCCGAATATTCAGATCAATTTCCGCGACGAGCGCGACGGGCGCGGCGAGACGTTCCATTCCAAGAATGGCGTGGTCGACTTCGTTCAGTTCCTCAATAAGACGTATCAGCCGGTCCACAACGACGTTATCTGCGTCCGCGGCGGCCGCGACAACGTCGCCGTCGAGATCGCGCTCCAGTACACCGACAACGACGCGGAGACGATTCGCACGTACGTCAACAACGTGCACACGCACGAAGGCGGCACGCACGTAACCGGATTCCGCTCCGCGCTCACGAGCGTGCTGACGAAATACGGCGTCGAAAAGAACCTCTTCGGCAAGAATGTGCCGGACGGCGAAGATTTCCGGGAAGGGCTCACGGTCGTTATTTCCGTGCGCGTTCCGGAACCGAAGTTCGAAGGCCAGACGAAAACGAAGCTTGGCAACACGGAAGTCTCGAGCATTGTCCAGTCGGTCTTTGCTCCGGCCATGACGGGCTACATGGAGAACGTCAAAAACAGAGAGAGCGCGCGCGAAATTATCAAACGCGCCACGCTCGCTCTGGAAGCGCGCGAAGCGGCCAAACGCGCGCGCCAGCTCGTTAAGGACCGCAAGAACGTCCTCAACGGGGGCGGCATGCCGGGCAAATTGCGCGACTGCACGAGCCGCGACGTCGATAAGTGCGAGCTCTATCTCGTCGAGGGGAACTCGGCGGGCGGGTCCGCAGAAGGGGGCCGCATTCGCGAATTCCAGGCGATTCTTCCGCTCCGCGGCAAGGTCATTAACGCGTATAAAGCGCAGGACGAGCGCGTTCTCAAGAACGAGGAAGTCCGCAGTATGATCGTCGCGTTCGGCGGCGGGTTCGGCAAAGAGAACAGTATGGACCTGAGCAAGCGCCGCTACGGCAAGATCGTCATCATGACAGACGCCGACGTCGACGGTTCGCACATCAGGACCTTGCTCCTGACGTTCTTCTACCGTCAGATGTACGACATGGTCAAGGCGGGATTCGTCTACGTCGCCCAGCCGCCTCTCTTCCGCGTCCGGAAAAAGGGCGGAAAAGGCCCGGCGCGTTACGTTCAGACCGAAGAGGAGATGAAGAAAGAGCTCCTCGATACCGGTATTCAGAACGCCCAGCTCGACCCGCGCGACGGCCGGCTCATTAAAGACGACGACATGATCGCCCTCTGCCGTATTCTGAGCTCGCTCGAAGAGTCGATTCAATCGCTCGAAAAGCGCGGCTTCAGCCTCCGCGAACTGGCCATGCGTCAGGATCCGGAAACCGCGAAGCTGCCCATGTACCACGTTACCTGGAAGAAGCAGGAGAGCTGGTTCTTCGAACGGCGCGAGCTTACCGAATACCTCACGCAAATCGAGCAGGAGACGGGCCAGACGATCGAGCAGCTTCAGGGCTCGATTTCCGACTCCCTCAATCAGAAATCCGATAAGGTTTTCGAAGAGGGCGACGAAATCGAATCGAAACTGCGCGTCGTCAATCTCGACGAAGTGCGCTCGGTGAACCGCCAGCTCGCGGAACTGCGCAAGTTCGGATTCGAGATCGACTCGCTCTATCCGATTCAGCGGACCGGCGTCGAAGGCGCGCGCTACGCGATTATTCGCGGCGAGACCGAAGTCGGAGTCGAAGATCTGCGTCAGATGCTCGTCGCGATTCGCGAGGCCGGCGAAAAAGGCTGGCAGATTACGCGCTTTAAGGGCCTTGGCGAAATGGACCCGGAAGAGCTTCGCGAAACGACTCTCGATCCGGTCAACCGCACGCTCGTTCAAGTTACCATGGAGGACGCGGAGGCCGCCGACGAGCTCTTCCGCATACTCATGGGCGAGCAAGTCGAGCCGCGGCGCGAGTTTATCGAGAAATTCGCGCTCGACGTCAAGAATCTCGACGTCTGACCTTTGTTATTGCTTTTACGTCGCGGCGCGAACGAACTTCGCGTCGCGTATCTTTATATAGCGCGTAAGTTGCGCGTTTCCCCCTTACCCTGATTAAGACGCGGCGTATTATGAAATCAGACGAATCTCCCAAGCGCGAGAACGCGCGCGGCGGCAAAAAGGGCAAGGGCGCTCAAATCTCGCTCGACGCCTCCAAAAACAGACGCGGCCTGGCCGAAACCATGTGCGCGTCCGCGAAAGAGGCCTTTGAAGAAGGCGATTTCGACGACGCCTTTGAGACGTATCAGCGCGCGCTCAAGCTGGAGCCCTGTTCCGTCGACGCAAGAGTAGGCGTCGGGAGGATTTGGCTCGAATTTGGCGAATACGAGCGCGCCTACGAAGAGGGCGATCGCGCCGTCAAGCTTGACTCCGGCCGCGCCGACGCGTTCGAGCTGCGCGGGCACGCCGAACGCTTTCTCGAACGGTACGACCGCGCCATACGCGATTACGACCGCGCCATTGAGCTCGACGGCAAGGCTTACGTCGCGTATTACGGCCGCGCGATCGCGTACGACATGCTCGGCCAGACGGACGCGGCGCTCGAAGATTTCCGCCGCTGCCTAACGCTCGCGCCCGAATTTGTCAGCGCGTATTACGACCGCGGCGTACTGCTCGCGAACGAGAACCGGCTCCGCGAGGCCGTCGACGACTATACGAAAGCGCTCGAACGGGATCCGGAATTCGCGCACTGCTACGTCGCGCGCGGGGAAGCGTACGCCGAACTGGGCGATCCGAAACGCGCGCTTCGCGACTTCAACGCGGCGCTCGAACTGGAGCCGGAGAATCCCGACGCCTATTACTACCGCGCGACCGCGTATAAGCAGCTCGGCGACGAACGCGCGGCGAAGCGCGATCTGCAGCTCGCGCGCGAACTGGGATTTAACGAAGAGACCGACGCGTAATTCGCCGCGTCTGCGCGCGTTGGACGCGAACGGTTCCTCGGAGCGTTTTCTGTCTGAAGAGGGGTTTCTCTATGAAAATTATGGCGCCGGCGGGCGATCGCGAACGGCTTAATGCGGCTATTCAAGCGGGCGCGGACGAAGTCTATATGGGTCTTGCCGGATTCGGCGCGCGCCGGTTCGCGAAGAATTTCGACGCCGCCGAATATTGCGCCGCGATCGACTTCGCGCACCGCTCGAACGTCGACGTTCACCTCACGTTCAATACGGTCCTCTCGGACGCCGAACTCAATCTCGTCTATCCCGATCTCAAGCGCCTTTACGAATGCGGCCTCGACGAAGTCATCGTTCAGGATCTCGGCGCGGCCGCGTGGCTTCGCGACGCGTTTCCGGAGCTCCCGCTGTGCGCGTCGACTCAGCTTTCGCCCGCGTCGGGAATTGAGCTCGAATGGTTTGAAAAACAAGGGTTTAAGCGCGTTGTTTTGGCGCGCGAACTGTCCCTCGAAGAGATCCGCTCGATACGCGGTCAGTCGCCGATCGAACTGGAAGTCTTTATTTCGGGCGCGCTCTGTCTCGGATGTTCCGGAAAGTGCTATCTTTCCAGCTTTATCGGGGGCCGGAGCGGCAATCGCGGCATGTGCGCGCAGCCCTGCAGGCAGTATTACAAAGCGCAGCCGCTCGGCGGCGCCGCAGAAGACGAATCGGGCTCCTACGGCTACTTCCTTTCCCTCAAAGATCAGCTCCAAGGTCAAAAAGAGATCGGCGAACTGGTTCGAATCGGCGTCGATTCGGTCAAGATCGAGGGGCGCATGAAGGCGCCCAACTACGTCTACGAAGTCGTGCGGTACTATCGCGATCTCGTTGACGCGGCGTCGGGCGTATCGCGCGCCGATACGGCGAAACGGCTCTCGATTAAACAGAGCGCGGACGCGGCGCGCGCGGCCGAACGCGCGGCGGCCGACGGTCCGATTTCCGCGCGGGAAGAAGAGTCGCGCCGCGCCGACGTCGCCGGAATCTTCAATCGCGGCTACGGTTACGGATATTTCTACGAATCCGATCCCGCCATTGTCAATACGCTTTATTCGTCGAATTTCGGCGTGGAAGTCGGCTCGGTGCGCCGGGACGCCGTTCGGCTCTCGCAGCCGCTTCGCAACGGGGACGGGGTCGTCTTTCTCGACGGAACGGCGCGCAAACTCGGCGGCCTCAACGTGAGCGGAATTAAACTCGTCGATCCGACGAACACGCGCCGCCGGCGCATTGTCGAAAGCGCGGAACCGAACGACTTAGTGAAATTCGACGATCCGATTCCCGACGGCGCCGAGACCCTCTACCGCACGTTCAACCACGGCCTGAATAAAGAGATTGAAAACGCGATTAAGCAGACGCGCCGGCACGAGCCGATCGACGCCGAGCTCGTCGCGAAAATCGGCAAGCCGCTTACCCTTACGTTAAAGTCGGGCCGCGCGTCCGTTACGGCCGCCGCCGAACAGAACGTCGAGCCCGCGCAGAAGAGGGGCGTCGACGCCGACGCGCTGCGCGAACTGCTCGACCGATTCGGAGAGACGCCCTTTTATCTCCGCGAATTCAAGCCGGAATTCGATAAGAACGCGTTTGTGCCGAAATCGCTCCTAAATCAGCTCCGCCAAGAGGCTTCCGACGCGCTCGAAAAGAAGATTCTCGAATCGTACCGACGCGCCGCGCCCGAACGGCCGGCCGCCGAAGAGCCGAAGCCGGAACGAATCTGGGCGAGCGACTTGAACGGCCCCCTCGACTTAACGCCCTATATCGCGGCGGTCGTGCGCACGCGCGCGCAGTACGACGCGTGTAAACTGTGCGGAATTAAGAAGATATACGGCGAGACGCAGCCGGTTCAATTTGAATCGCGCTTTCGCTTTCAGGCGTCCGAAGAGCTCGCGCCGCTCGCCGGCTCGCTCGCCGAAGCGATTCGGCTCGACGCGCTGGGCGCGCCCTTTACGCTCGACTGGTTCTTTAACGTCGCGAACTCGCGCTCCGTTAAATACTTAGCCGAACGGTTTCCCAACGCCGAGACAATCTGCCTTTCGCCGGAAATCTCCGACCGCGCCGTGTCCGCGCTCTTCGCGAATTTGAATCAGGCCCCGCCGGCGCGGCGCGTTAAGCTCGCGCTGCCCGTCTACGGCAGACTGCTGGCCATGTTTACGCAAAAGACCCTTTTCGACGCGCCGCGCGTGCGCATAACGAACGCCGACGACCGCAGAATTCTCGTCGTCAGGAACGCCGCGCGCGCCAAAGAAGCGTTCGGAGTCTTTACCGCGTCGGCGGACCGAGAGCCGGCCCCGGTTCGGGAAGAAGTTTCCGGGAGCGCGCTCTATCTCGACGAACCGCTGAATATAATCGACGCGGCGCCGTGGATTCTGCGCGCCGGAATCGAAGAGCTCCGGTTTGAATTTACGAACGAGAAATTCGCGGAAGTCGAGCAGATACTCAATCGGGCGAAACGCGTCGGCTCTTCGGAAAAATATTCGACGTTTTCCTACGGCTTTACGCGCGACGGCGTCTTCTAGCGCGGAAAAGGCAGAGCGGTTGGCGCCGACGAGTCAGAAAAAAAAACGCGCCCGGTTTGACTCGGGCGCGTTGGAATGTTCTCATTTAACGAAATAGGATCTATAGACGGGCAGCTCGTTGAGCCGCGTTCTTCTTTCGAAGTGGGTTCGGAAATCGAGGTCGCCGGAAGAAGGCCGTTCCGGAACGGAATACGGCCCGGAGAGGTTCGTCGACAGCTTAATGATCTCGACGCCCGAATCGAAGTACTCTTTGACGTCGGTCCAGAAGTGCAGTATTCCGCCGGGCGCGAGCCGCGCTTCGATCATGCTAACGACGTCGGGCCGAACGATTCGGCGTTTGCGATGCGCTTTTTTCCACCACGGGTCGGGGAAGTAGATATGCGCGGCGACGAGCGATTCGAGCGGTACGAGCTCGCGGAGTACGCGCGCGGCGTCGGCGGCCATCATAACGCCGTTGGGCGTGTTCTGTTTCGCGAGCTTCGACGCGGACATGAGCGCATAGCGGTACGCGATTTCCACGCCGAGAATATTGCGGTCGGGCCGCGCTTTTGCGTAACTTGAAATAAAGAGCCCTTTGCCGGACCCAATTTCAAATTCCATTGGGGCGACGCGGCCAAAGATCCGTTCGGAGAACTGCTCGGCCGTCATGCCGGACAGAGACGCGTACGTTACGCGCTTGACCTTATCGGCGCCGTCGCCCGGCTGCGCGAGCGCCGCCGTCTCCGGATCGACCTGCGCCATGAATTCGAATTCCATCGGGATGAAATAGTGGGAGACGTCCCGATTACCTTGAATTTTGGGCAACGATCTGCGCGGCATGAAATACGCTCCCTTAACGTTCCGTCGACTGCGCTTTCGCCTGTTCGGCGGCGGCCAGATGCTGAAGCGGGAGCGGCGAGCCTTTGATGATCCCTTCGCAGACGATCTCGTCGTTAACGACGCACATAAATCGCGCCGTAAAGATAATCTTGCGCCATTTGAGCGCTTCGCACTGAACGACGACGCGGTCGCCCGGCCGGACCATGCCGCGGAACTTCACTTCTTCGAGGCCCGCGAATCCCATGACCGCGTTCTCGAACATCTGATGCTTCGTCGTAAAGTAGCTCGCAAGCTGCGCCGCGACTTCGACGAGAACGACGCCGGGCGTGAGCGGGAAATCCGGCATGTGCCCGCGAACCCAGAATTCGTTTTCCGTCATGTCTTTGTAGCCGACGCACTTCAGCGTGTCGAAATCGTCGTACACGACGGCCGTCAGCTGTTCCATTTCGTAACGCTGGCTGTTATATTTGCGAATCTCTTCTAACGTGGCGACCGGACGGTCGAGGTCGTACAACGACGGATCGACGAGCAAGGGCTTTTTGGCCATGGTTCCGTCTCCTCCTGATGTTGGATATGACAGACGCCGTGAAAAAAAAACGCGATTGAGGCGACGAAACGCCTAATCGCGCTTTTGTATAATATGGACGCTCTAGCGAACGAAACGCTATCAGGTCTTGACGATTCGGCGCTTGGCGCGACGCGATTTCGCGTTCGCGGGACGTTTGCCGTGGTTCGCCTTCTTGACGACTCTACCAGGTTTAGCCATTTTATACTCCTTTAAGTAACTTAAGCTCAAGCCGCTTCCCGTACGCGTCGGCGACTCGAACCGCCGGGAACCGAACGACTCCCGGACAAAATTTTCGATATATCGAATCTTTCAAAAACGGCGGCCCGCATTGAAAGGAAATCGCGGCTCCGGCGCGGCGCGCCAGAGACGGCGCTATCGCGCGTCAAATTGCAAGCGGTATTATAACGAAGAAATCTCTTTTGAAAAGGGCGCCCCCGCCGACATTTGCGCTCTTTTTTTGGAAAATCGTCGGGCCGGGGCCCGTTCGGCTACCTTTCGGGTAGTTCGAGCCCCATTTCCGCCATGAGGAGCTGGAGATCCTCCCACGCCTGTTTCTTTGCGGGCGGGTTTCTCAGCAGGTAGGCGGGGTGGTACGTGCAGACGACCTTCGCGCCGTTGTATTCGTGGACTTTTCCGCGCATTTTTCCGATCGGCAGCTCGGAATGCAGAAGATTCGTCGCGGCGATCGAGCCGAGGCAGCAGATGAACTTCGGCTTAATGATTTCGAGCGTCGCGTCGAGGAAGGGCCGGCAGGCGTTCGCTTCCTCTTTTTCCGGATTGCGGTTTTGCGGAGGCCGGCACCGCACAATATTGCAGATAAAGACGGAGCTGCGCTTAATTCCCATGCCCTTTTCGATCATGTCGGTGAGGAGCTGACCGCTGCGCCCGACGAACGGCTTGCCCTGCAGATCTTCCTCGGCGCCGGGGCCCTCGCCGATAAAGCACAGTTCCGCGTACGGATTGCCGGTTCCGAAGACCGTCTGCGTGCGGTTCGCGACAAGCTTGGGGCACAAGGCGCACTTCGCGACCTGCGCGGCCAGCTCGGTCAGTTTGGCCGCGCGCCCTTCCGGATCGGACTCGGCCGTAATCGCCGGGGCGCTCTCCGGGCCGCGAATCGGAACGACGGGCGCGGCGCGGCGCGCCGGTTTGGGCGCCGGCGCGGCAGTTCGCGCGTGCTTGGCGCGTTCGGCGGACTCCGGCGCGTTCTCCGGCGGCTGTTTCGCCCCCTTTGCCTCGTCGCCGCGATAAAAATCCTTAACGCCCGCGCGGCCGAGATCCTCGAGATACTCGGAGAGATAGTAGTTCAGCGACGTTTTCGACAGTTTCTTCATAGGGAATTTTCCTTATTCGCGGGACGAAGCTCGGTCCGGATTCCGCGCGCCTCACGGACGGAACGGGCGCCCTATATTATAGACAGGGCGCGCCGGATAGCAACATGAGCCGAGCCAATAAAAAAACGCGCGGCGAACAAAACGCTCGCCGCGCGTTATACGGTTTCGTCCGCCGAAACGGCTGAATCCGGTTTTATCGAAGTTTGAACTCGTAATCCGCGGAACACGGTTTCATAGCTTCGGGTCTGCGCGGGCGGTATTCGCCGCGCGCCATAGACGGTTCGGCGTTCTCGCGCTGAATCGCTTCGTAGATCTCCTGGCGGTGCACCGGCACGTTGGCGGGCGCCTCGATTCCGAGACGGATGCGATCCCCTCGAACGTCGACGATTGTTACGACAATGTCGTCGCCGATATAGATGCTCTGATCCTTATATCTTGATAAAACAAGCATAGTAACTGCTCCTTCTTGTACTATTTAGCGTTCGAGCGTTCCTGACGCGGCAATACCCGAGACGCGGGAAACTGTCGGAAGGAAGCCGACGTTCCTCAAGCCAAGACCGCCATGCGTATTTCGGGGGCGGGACCGCTCGCGGAGACTCCGTCAACCGCGTCGTTCGTCTGACTTTCCGGAACGCGTTCGTCGAATTGTAGTTGCGTTTCTGCAATAGAGTACGCGAACAATCAAATAAATTTACGGAAAAAATAAAAATAAACTTAGATTGTTCAGTAAACGTCTTGTAAAAACGCCTCCTCGACGCCGCTCAACGGCTACGTATTGGAGATCTGCGCGTCCGGCGCGAACGTGATCCTTGCGCGCTTAGCGTACAGCGCGCTTACAGCGTCCGCGCCTTCCGGAACGCCGCTCCGACGGGAATCGAAACGGCGGTTCTTATGCGCATATCCGTCGCGCCGCGCATGAAAAAATCTTCCGCGCGGCGCTTTCATTTCGACAGGCAAAGAATCGACGATTCGCGCAAACTCATATCACAAAAAAGGCTGTTCACACGGGAAAACGTCGCGTTTGCTTCCGCTTTGTATCCTGTGTAACGCAAGGGAAGATTGTAGCGGTTATGCGCAAGAACGAAACTTGTTCTTTCGGTATGATAATGGCGTTGTGAACGCAACGAAAAATTGCGATTTGACTTTTGTCGCAAAAGAATCGGATAGTCTAAAGTCATTGTTTGAATAGATTGCTAAATGTTTTACGGTTGGTCAAAACAAAAGAGTTCTGACGCTTATAACGGTCGGTAAAAATATACGGCCAAAAGTGGGCGTTCGCCTTTTCGTTTTTTTTGTAAATCTTTAATTTATCATCATTTTTTCAGGGATTTTTACATTCAGACTCTTTATTTCTCTTTGCCTACAGATTATAATTAGAACGTCAACATGCGCGGACCCTTTTTGGATTAGTTTCCACAGAGAGATTCGCGCTTAGTCTTGAGGACGACAAACACATGAAGAAGGCGAAAGATCTCGGAGCGGTCTCTCGGGACCGACGTTCCCTTTTCCTCTTGGGCGCTGCGTTCGCCGCGTTCTGTTTATCGCTCGCGGTCGGTTGCGCTACGGTACGACCGAATACGCCCACCCAGTTTGAATGCCGATCGCAGGATTGCCATTATCATTATGAGATTGGCAGCGACGGAACTATTACGAGCAGCGACGCCAGCGACGGCGTGAAACCGGCGACGCTCAATCCGGACGGCACGTGGGGGCCGCAGACGCCCGATGCGGCCGTGCCCGCGGAGACCGCCGCTAAGGTCGATCAAACGGCGCAAGACGCGCACAACGTCGCGCGCGCCGAGACTCCGGCCGAGCAGTTCCGTCAAGGCGAGACGGCGGTTACGCCCCTTGGCGACTGCGCCGCGCCGAACGAAAAAGTTAAGGTAGACGTATGCGCCGCCGACAGTGTGTCGTCGGATCCCGCCGCGAATAAGCCGGAACTCAATCCGTCGACCAGTCAGGGCGATCCGCTGCCCACGCAGGCCGCGCCCGCCGCGACCGAGGCCGCTCCCGCCGCGACCGAGGCCGCTCCCGCCGACGCGGCTCCTGCGCCTGCCGCGACCGAGGCCGCTCCCGCCGACGCCGCTCCGGCTCCTGCCGCGACCGAGGCCGCTCCTGCCGAATCCGCGCCGGCTCCTGTTGCGACCGAGGCCGCTCCCGCCGAATCTGCGCCGAATACCGGCATGGCCGGCGATTCGACCGTCGCCGCGGAAGCGCAGAACGACGCGAACGCGCAGCAGTCGTTCCCGCCCGCCGAGAACAACGGCGTTATTTATCCTGACGCCGGCGCCTCCGACGCAAATCCGTCCGACGCCGAAAAGTCCGACGACGACCGTTTCGTTAACTACAATCCCCGCAACGGCGCGCGGCTGACCGGCGTTTCCCAGAAGAAAGGCCGAACGGTCCAGTTCAAGAATTCGGTAACGACCGCGAAAAGCTCCCCTGTGAACGGAAAACCGGAACTCGTTCCGACGACCGGCGCCGTCTACTATGCGTCGCGGCCTCTTCCGGCTCAGGCGCCCGCCCCGAGATACGCCGGCCCCGGCAAGCCCGCCGCCGCGCGCACGCTCAATGAAGCGCGCATGACCGCGCCTCAGAGCGGCGTTAAGAGCGACCGCAATCCGCAGGGACTGCCCGTTCTGGACGCGAGCCAAGGGCGCAGATAAGCCGATTTCGTTCGGCGCCGCGCAACCCGCGATCCGAACGCGCATAAAAAAAGGCCCCGCGATGATTACGTCGCGGGGCTTTTTTCGTTCTCTGGCGAACGCTGTTTTTTCCGGCGCGCCCGATTATTTATCGGGGCTGGCGACGCGCTGGCTGAAGTCGGTCGCGGGGTCCCAACCGAGCGGCTCGACGTCGGGGAAGAGCTCTTTGAGGGCGTCGGCCAGTTTGCATCCTCGCGCGTCGGTCATAACGACTTTCCCGTCGCGCCCGACGAGAATCATCTCCGGCACGCCGTTAATCGAGTAGTATTCGTAAAGCCCTTTGTATCCGGCTTCTTCCGATTTCTTCTGCGACGTCATGGGCCACGGAATCTCGTTGTCGACGAGGAACTTTTTGAGCGCGTCGAGATCCTGATCGATACTGTACCCGATAATATCCAAGCCCGCGGCGTGATATTTTTCATAGACCTCTTTCAGACGCGGAATTTCGCGCCGGCACGGGCCGCACCACGTCGCCCAGACTTCAATGAGGACGACTTTATTCTCGTGTTCTTTCCAGTCGAACTTTTTGGTAAATTCGTCTCCGTCAAGCTCCATCGCCTCAAAATAAGGCGCTTCGCCGACCATTCGTGCGTATCGGCGCAGTCCGAGCGTCTTCTGAATCGGCTTAACGAGCGCGGGCTTGCCGGACGCCTCAAACGATTCGCACATGGCGTCGAGCGCTTCTTCGCCGAGTTCGGGCGAAAAGGTTCGGACCGTCGTTACGATACTGTTAGTCGTTTCGCCGAATTCGGGCACGGCGAGCGCGAACGTAACAGCGTCCCCTATAATACTGACGAATTCGCCGTCCCGTTCGGCCTCCGGAAGCGCGAGCGCGCGCTTGAGGCGGACGCTGAACTGCTGCTTAACGTAAGCTAAGAAAATTTTAAGCGTTTCGTCGGTTTGGCCTTCGGCGTACTCTTTTCCCGCTTGCGCGGCCTCGCGCGTAAGCTCGTTGAATTTTTCGCCGAATCCGCCGTTCTTTTCCGCCTCGTTGAGCGCGTAGCTGCCAAGAATGCCCGCGAACTGCTCCGAGTACTGAAGTCTCTCTTCGGACGTAAGCTCTAATTTCAAGAGCGCTTTGGTCGATTTGTAGTATCCTTCCGCGGTCGCGTTCCAGAACGCTTCTTCGTTCGCGGCGGCCGCGTTACCCCACGTTTCAAGGTCTTCCTGATACTTAACGAGCGCCGCTTTGTCCTTTTCGTCGGGATATTTCGGCGGCTCCGGCTGCGCGAAGGCGGCCGGGCTTAGCGCGGCGCAGAAGGAGAAGAGCAGGAGAACGCGGAGAGACCGCGCAAGAACGCGCGCGGCGCGCGTCGGGGTCGCGTGATGCGTCATTTTTCTTCTTTCTTTACGGTTTTCCGGACAGGCGCGCCACCGCTGTCAGAACGGATTGTGCACGTCGATCGAGCCGCCCGGAAAAGGTTCTTGCGTCAGTTCATAGTACATGGGGTAGTCGGACTGCATGTGAATCGGCAGTTCCCGATCGCGCCACATAATCATCGGGTCGTACGGGAGCTTCCAGCCGAGCCGGCTGTAGAATTGCACGAGCGGCTCGCGGCAGAACAGAATGGCGTAGAGGTATCCGATTCTGCGCGATTCGTCGAGCGCCATGTCAATGAGTTTGCGCGCGAGCCCTTCGCCGCGCCGGCTGGGCGCGACCGAGACGCCCTGCACGCTGGCGACCGGATACCGGCAGTTCCACTCGGTCGAGATCGTGCGCTCGACAATGGCGACGTGCCCGGCGATCGCGCCGTTCTTATTGGTTGCGAGCACGGTAAAGATCGGCTTGGCGTCGTGCCAGGTCCGGCGCGTCCTGAAGATCGACTCCCAGTTGGGAAAGAGCTCGCAGAGGAACGCGCGCAGCTTGGCGTCGAGCGCCTCGTCGACCTCGAATTCAGGGATGATTGCGACGGATATTTGTTCTTCAGACGGCATAACGGCTTCCTGTTCGTCGGTCTGTTTAGCGAACCGCGAGCGCGATTCGTAAAAAGACGCAAACGCCCCGCGCGCAAACCGCTTGCCGGGACGCCGACAATTTTACGCTGATTGTACTTGCTTTGACAATTAAAAAAAGAGGAAATCGGGTTTTTTTCGCGTTTGCGCGCAAGTCGGCCGTTTTCCGCGCGCTCCCGCGTTCGCGCGCATGCCGGCAAAAATTGAAAATCGGAACCGCCCGCCGGATTTTATTGGAATTATCGGACCGTTCGATTGATCTCATAGGAACGCCGAATCCGCCGCGCAATCGTTGGAATCAGGCGCTTCTCGCGCCCGGTTTTTGCGGAAAATGCGCTTTTTTATCGCAAAAAGAGCGCGGGCGACTCAAAATGACGCTTGATTTTATCGCGCAATAGGGGTATTATTAACCCTCGGATTAGCCGCGAAGGTTATTATTTTTTTCGCGGCGACGCCGGCGTTTAGCCGTTCGCGAACAAAGAGACGAACACGTCCAGCGCAAGAAAGACGCGCGCGGCGGAATGCGGCGGACCCAGTTTTTACGCGTTTTTCCGGAAGCAAACTTCTCGGATTCGCGCCCGTTCGAGTAATTTTTCATAGGAGAAGAAAAATGGCTGCTGTAGTTGATCAAAATACGTGCGTCGCCTGCGGCGCGTGCGCCGGCGAATGCCCTTGCGGCGCGATTACGATTGAAGATTTTGCCGTCGTCGACGCCGAAGCGTGCGCCTGCTGCGGCGCGTGCGCCGACGCGTGCCCCTGCGGCGCGATTACCGTCGAATGACGGCCGTCCGGCAAATTCCGTTTCGCGTCTGACTCGGTCAGAATTTCGCGAAACACGCTGTGTTCCCGACGCGCGGCTTAGCGCTAGCGTCGGGTTGTTCTATATAATGCGGCGTCGATTTCCGGCGCGCCGCGCTCCGTTTGCGCGCCGCCGTTGCAGACGCCGTTCCCTCTTTTAACGGATATTTCCATGAGCGAAGCCGATTCCTCCGACGTTGGAAATTCCCCCGATTGCGGCTGCGACGGGGGAAAAGCTTCTGTTCCCGATAGGTTTTCGTCCTGCGCCATAGCGAAGTTTCTCAACGAGATTCGTTCGCGCTCGTCCGACGGCGTCGATCTCAACGCGCTTGAAAAGGCGGAAGAGACGTTCGACGCGTCCCTTCAGTCGAAAGCGGAAGGGATGCTCGACGGCAAACTTCAGGAGGCGCTGGAGATCGCCGACGATCCCAACGAGGTCGCCTCCCTTCTGGATTCTCTCAAAAATTGGATCGAGCGGTTTGCGCAGAAACTTCGTCCGAGCGCGTTCGAAGGTCTCACGACGGTCTTTCGCATGATGAGCGCGACGCTTTCCGGCGAATATACGGGCTTTTCGAAATCGTCTTTTGTCGCGCTCGTCGGGTGCGCGCTCTACTGCGTGTCGCCGATCGACGTCATACCGGACGCGATTCCCATTTTCGGCCTTGTCGACGACGCCTTTATTCTCGGCCTGACGCTCAAAAAGATCGCAAGCGAACTCGAGACGTTCCGGAGATGGGAGCGGCTCAAGTCGGCGCGTTCGATCCTCGCGTGCTATCTCCCTTACTTTAACGACGTCAAGCGCGTTATTCTCGCGCCCGGCTGGCTCTCGGAAGACGACGACTGTTCCGACGTTATCGAAACGCTGCGCCCGGTCTATCCGAACGCGGCGTTTGAGCGGTTCTCCTGGCTTTCGAATAAGCCGTGGCAGGACGCGCGCGATTATATCGACGGTCAGGGCGCGCGCGATCTGCTCAACTTTGTCCGCGAAGGGGGCGACATGGCGACCGTCGCGCTCGTCGGCCATTCGCTCGGCGCGCGGCTCGTCGTTCGGGCGCTCGCGCGGCTCGCCGAAGAGTCGCCGAAGAAGCCCTTCTGGGCGCGCAAGCCGTCGAACCGAATCGGGCAGGCGTTTTTGCTCGGCGCAGCGATCGACGCGGACGACCCGGATCTGAAATTGGCGACCGGCGGCGTCAACGCGCCCCTATGCAATTTCTTCAATCGCGCCGACCGCGTCTTGAGCTACGTCTACCGCATCGCGGAACAGAAGACGCCGCTCGGTCTGTCGGGCAATTCGGAGCTTCGCGACAACTACTACGACTGCGTGCTTTCGGGCCACGAGGAATACTGGCTCAGCGCGGTCGGGAACGTCGGGTCTATCCTGTCGCTCCTTCAGTCGAAGACGCTTATTTCCAAATTCTCGCTCGCCGAATGCGCGGCGGCCGGACTTCCGGAATACGGCCGGCATGAGTTCGATCTCTACGCGCGGTTCTTCCGGGAATCGGTCGTCTTGCCCGATGAAACCCAGACGGACGGCGCCGCCGAGCCCGCCTGATTGGCAAAGTTTCCCGAGCCGCGACCAACAACTTCAAACGCGCCGTGGCGTCTGTCCGGACGTTCCCGTTCGCCGCCTTTTTCCCTGAAAAAGGCGGTTTTTTGCCTTCTCGCGCGCTTTTTTCTCTCTTTTTTTACGGGCGTCTTGAAATTCCGTTTCGTTAATGATAAAATAGACAAAGTAAGCGGCGCAGCTGTTGCGCGCTCTTGTAAGTTTTATGTTCTATAAAGATACAGAAACGGAGGGTAGGGACGTGGATCCTGCTGTAATTGCGTCAAGCGTACGTTTATTAGAAGAGAATATAGAAAAAGTTTTTATAGGAAAAAAAGAAGTTGTCAGATTAGCCCTAACGGCGTTTTTTGGAGAGGGCCATTTACTTTTAGACGACGTGCCCGGCGTGGGTAAAACACTTCTAGGCCAGGCGCTCGCGCGCAGTTTAAACGCAACTTTTTCACGAATTCAATTTACTTCCGATCTTTTACCCTCCGACGTGGTCGGGGGCGAAGTGTACCGACAAAAAACCCAAGATTTTCAGTTTATTCCCGGCCCGATCTTTGCCAATATCGTGCTCGCGGACGAAGTCAACCGCACGCCGCCGCGCACGCAAAGCGCGACGCTCGAAGCGATGAGCGAGCGCCAGGTTTCCGCCGACGGCAAGACGTACGCGCTTCCGGATCCGTTCTTCGTCGTCGCGACGGAGAATCCGGTCGAATTTGAGGGCGTCTATCCGCTTCCGGAAAGCCAGCTCGACCGCTTCATGATGCGTCTTTCGATCGGATATCCCGACCGGGAATCGGAACTCACTATTCTCGACGTCTGCGGGAAGGGCGACGCGCTCGCGTCGCTCAAGCCGGTTCTCTCTCTGGAACAGGTCAAAGAGATACGCGAAGCGGTCAAAGAGGTCAAGCTCGATCCCGCGATCGCCAATTATCTGCTCGACGTCGTCGACGCGACGCGCGCTTCTTCCGAACTGCTTGTCGGGGCAAGTCCCCGCGCGTCCCTGACGTTTGCGCGCGCGGCGCGTTCGCTCGCGCTCATCAGCGGCCGCGACTACGTCGTTCCGGACGACGTCAAGCAGGTCGCGGTCTACGTGCTCGCGCACCGTCTTATTCCTAAAAACAACCGCCGTGAGGATTCTCGCCGCGTTGTCGAATCTTTCGTACAGCGCGCTCTGTCGTCTGTCCCAACTCCTTGAGTCGCGGTTTCTTTCCGTTCTGTCGCCGCCGTCGGTTCGCGCGTTCGCGCGCTCCGCGGGTTGCGCGTCGGCGGAGCGTCCGCGTTTGGGCCGGCGTCTTCACGGTTAATTCTTGCGGTCAAATATGACCGACGTTAATTTGCGCTTGGAATCCCCTCTTTATCGGGCGGGATTTCTTGGGTAATTCTGCGAATTAGCCGGCGCCGAAGTTCGCGCCCGACGTAAATAACACAAAAAACGTCGCAAAAAACGTTCGTTGCGGCGTCTAAATAATTACATATTTATTTTTTTAAAACTGTGTATTAAACAACCCTCAATTTTGCGAAAGGAAATTTGCCATGAAAGAGAAAGCTCTGCTGGCCATTTCAGGAAAAGTTTTGGAAAAGTCGTTTTCTTTAGACGCAATCGGCGTAATAAGAAGCGCGGTCGAACGCGCGTTGTCAGAACGCGACGTGTTATTGACGGAGTGTATAGTCACGCTTGAACCGTCGAAATTTTTAGCGTCCTCTTTCTTTATGAGCGCGGGCTTTGTCACGGCGCCGGCAGACGACGAGGATTTACAGGCGGCCGCGCTTGTTATGCGTTCCGTTATGTCGCCCAATTCGCCGGACGAGGTCGTCGTTATGCTTGGAGAAGACGAACCGGTGAATTTTTTGCGCGCGATTACCGGCATGGCGCGCCGGACGCTCTTGCGGCTGTCCGGGCCGGAAGACGCCGGCGTTTCAGAACAGCTCGCGCAGTCGCTCGAAGGGGTTCTCGATATTCGCGAGCTGCTCTCGAAAGAGGGCGTCAGCTGGGACGATTACGAGCGCCACACGTGGGACGGCTGGAGCGACCAGTTTG
Source organism: uncultured Planctomycetota bacterium (assembly GCA_902786505.1). Taxonomy (GTDB): domain Bacteria; phylum Planctomycetota; class Planctomycetia; order Pirellulales; family Thermoguttaceae; genus RUG369. Next base: position 98,462 of record CADACS010000001.1, read on the forward strand.
AGCAGTTCATGTCGGTCGGAGTCGGATCGGGCCCAACGCCGCGCGCGCAGGAGACCGAGCCGTTAGGCGGCGCCGGCGCGGACGTCGACGAGCTCACGAACTTGCCCGACGAACTCACGCGCTTTACGGAGTCGGCGCCCAAGTGGAACGAGGCGCTCGTCGCGCTCCTTCTGGCAAACGAGATGAAATGCTCCGCGTACAAGGCGACGGAACAGCTCGACCGCGACTTTCCCGGAATTAACTCGTTCTATCTCAAACGCCGCGGCGACTTTGAGAAGCTCCTCTGCGATCAGGTCCGTTTGACGGTCGACGACAACGGGGGCGCGAGCCTGTGCCACGTCGACCATTCGGATCTCGCGCCGGTCGACCCGGCCGCGGCGCTCTCGCAGCTCAGTTTAGGGAGCGGCGGAGACGCGCTGCCGGAAGTCCAGCAGGCGCCCGTCGAGCCGAAACAGGAGGAACTGCCCGATTTCGACGACGTGAGAGAACAGGCGCTCTTCATGCAGGAGATCTGCGAGTGGGCGCTCGAACGCCGGCGGATTGTCGCGGAGAAGGGGTTCGCAACGGCCGCGGCGAAGGAGCGGGATCAGGAGTTTATCGAGGGCGGACGCATGCTCGGTTTGTACGTATGGCAGCTGACCCCCATCGTCAACAACGTCGACAACGACGATATGCGGAACGCCGCCGACGCCTACGGGCATTTGGCCGACACTATGAAGGTTTTGGAGAAGACGTTCAGTCTCATCGAGGAGATTTCGATCGAGAGACTGGTTAAAGCGCTGAGCCTTGGCGCGACCGCGCAATGCCTTGTTAAAACGATCCTTTTGCGCAACAACATCGTTTCTTCGTCCAACTCCAATAATATTCTCGACAACGTGCAGCGCAACGCGTACCGCGCGGTCAACGACTTAACGCGCGGGTATGTCGCCGGACGGGGATTTGTCCAGAATCTGCGCTATACCGACCGCGTCGAGCCGGAGGAATTGCCCGACCTTCGTACGAAACTTGACGCCTTTGACCAAGAGATTACCGAGCTCTCCATGCAGAGCAAAGGGCGCAAGCATTTCGTAGGAAAGCTGAACTACTCCGTCTCGAAACTGCGCGACGACGTCTCGGACGTCTATCAGTGGGAGAACGCGATCGAAGCGGTAACCGCGCTCTGTCAGGATTTCGGCGAGAAACCGTCGTCCGTCGCGCTGCGCGAGCAGTTCGTCGATATTATCGACAACATTCCCGAAAGCGTGGAGCTGACCGACGAGTTCTGCAACGTCGTTCAGGCGATCGAAGTCTATAAGGCGCTCGAACAGGAGAAGGCGGAGACGGAAGCGAACGCCGGCGCGGAGGAGACGCCCGATTCGCCCGCCGTACAGGCGGTTCGGGAGCATTACCGCGGCTCGAAGGTCGTCTTTATCGGCGGTATTCCGCAAGAACACATTATCGCGCGGCTCCAGTCGAAATTTGAAATCGAGCTGCTCTGGTCGGTCAACGGGCACGGCAAGTCGCTCAAGACGTTCAATCCGTACCTTAACGACCCCGACGTCAAGCTGTTCCTGGTCTATATCCCCTGGTGCAGCCATAAACATTCGGAAGAGCTTGCCGTTATGGCGCGCGACGCCAATAAGGATTTCGTGCGTCTCCCGAAAGGGACGAATCCGGAGAAGATCGCGACCGTAATTTGCGGTCAGATCAAGGATTTCGAAGGCGCGCTTGACGCCAAAACGGCAGAGTGAAAGAAACGAGGCGCCGCATGAAAAAGCAAACGACGAAACGCAGCTCCAAGACCGAGTCCGCGCCGACCGAGGCGGACGCCGCCCTGAAAAAGGACGCGCCAGAGAAGAAACGCTCCCGCCGCCCAAACGTTCGCGAGCGGCTCGTGCTCGCGGCGCTCGACGAAGTCGAGGAAGTCGGATTCGCGCGGTTTTCGCTCCGTCATGTGGCGACCGCGTGCGGCGTCTCGACCGCCGCGCCCTATAAGCATTTCCGCAATAAGCGCGAGATCATCGAGGCGGTGCTCCGGTACATTAACAGCGACTGGCTGCGCCGCCAAGACGCCGTCTTGCGGAAATACGCCGACGAGCCGATCCGGCGCAGATTAGTCGAGCTGAGTCTGGAGTTTATCCGGTTCATGTACGAGAATCCGCAGTTCCGCTCCGTTCTCATGATACGCGGCGACACGTTCGACGCCGAATATCTAAAGATTAAGGCGACGCTCAGCGCCAAGTCGAAAGAGATTATCAGCGAATACTGCGAGCTCGTCGGCATGCCCGCAAGGGTCGCTAAAATCAAGATGTACGTCGTGCGGTCGCTCATTTACGGCGCTTCGCTCATGTTCAGCAACGGGGAGCTCGTTTACGACGACTACACGATGGGATTTGTCCGCGCGGCGATCGACCGCGAATTCGATCTTCCGTGGGAGCTGGAATCGTCCGATATTAGCGCGCAAGCCGGCGAGCGCGGAATTGCCGAGGGATGGTCGAACGCGTTCCCGGAAAAATGATTTTTTTCCCGCCGCCTGTTGACGCCAAGGTTGGCAAAGGTATATTTATCCTGTAAAAGGTTAGCGCCTGCTAACCAAAAACGTTCACAACCGCCGCGGCGCGATTCCGGCGAACCGGCGCCGCGGCCTTGCCGATGGAGAACGAGATGGACACCTTTCAATTAGTTCAGCGCGCGTTGGCGAAGCGCGTGGGAGTCGAGCCTTCGGAAATCGCTCCGGAGACGGAACTCATGACGCTTGGCGTCGATTCGCTCGATTCCGCGGAACTGCTCATGGAGCTCGAAGAAGTTCTCGGCGTCGAGATCGAAGTAACTTCCAAAATTAAGACGGTCAAAGATATCGTCGTCGAAATCGATCAGGCGTGCAAAGACGGTTGATCCGAGCGCGCGCCGTCGCGAGCGGCGATTTTTGCCGCCAGTTAGTGTTTTTTGTGCTTTGTTCAGGAGAGAGGACTTAATGAACCGTCGCGTTGTCATTACCGGCATGGGCGCCGTAACCCCGGTCGGAATCGGAGTGGAAACGTTCTGGAAGAACCTTCTTGCGGGCAAGTGCGGCATTGGGCCGATTACCCGCTTTGATCCCACGAATTCGCGCTCTTCTCTCGCGGGCGAAGTGAGCGATTTTGATCCCCTTCAGTATCAGGATTTCAAGACGGCGTCGCATACGGACCGTTGCGGTCAGTTCGCGCTCGCCGCCGCGGAAGAAGCTGTCTCGCAGAGCGGGGTGGTCGGCACGGTCGATCCGGAACGCGCCGCGGTCTATCTTGGGACGGGGATCGGCGGTTTCGAAACGACGGAAGCGAATTGCCGCAAATTGGTCGAAAAAGGGCCGCGGCGCGTTTCCCCTTACTTCATACCGATGATGATCGCGAATATGCCGGCCGGCTCGATCGCGATTAAATACGGCTTCCAAGGTCAGGCGATACCTTCTGTTACCGCGTGCGCGTCCGGCTCGAACGCGATCGGCGAAGCGGTTCGCGCGATTCGGCACGGCTACGCCGACGTTATCGTAACGGGCGGCGCGGAAGCTCCGATTACGGAAGTGGGCGTGGCGGGCTTTAATTCAATGAAAGCGCTGTGCACGTCCGAAGATCCGAACGCGGCGTCTATGCCGTTCGACAAGCGCCGCTGCGGATTTGTCATCGCCGAAGGGGCCGGGATTCTCGTACTGGAAGAATACGAGCGCGCGGTCAAACGCGGCGCGCCCATTTTGGGCGAACTCGTCGGTTACGGAACCTCGTGCGACGCGTACCACATGACCGCGCCGAAGCCGGACGGAACGGGCGCGGCGCTCGCCGTGCGTCAGGCGCTTCAGGAAGCAAACTGGCGGCCGGGCGAACGCGTCTACTGCAACGCGCACGGAACGAGCACGAGCCTTAACGACGCCGCGGAAACGAAAGCGATTAAAATCGCGTTCGGAGAAGAGGAAGCGCGCAAAGTCGTTATCAGCTCGACGAAGTCGGAGACCGGGCACATGCTCGGCGCGGCGGGCGCGGTCGAAGCGATCGTCTGCGCGATGACGCTCCGCGACAAGATCGTCCCGCCGACGATCAATCTCCTCGAACAGGATCCCGAATGCGACCTCGACTACACGCCCAATAAGGCGCGGGAAGGGGAATTTGACCTCGCGATTTCCAACTCCTTTGGATTTGGCGGGCACAACGCGTGCGTCGCGATCCGACCGTGCAAATAATTGAATAGAAATTAGACCCGTTTAGAAAGCGCGCCGTCCCGACGGCGGCGCGCGCCGCGTTTCCCCGCTTCTCTTCATATCCCCTCAAGCGGCTCTAAACGGGATTCCAAAAGAAAGTGTTATACAATGGCCGACTCTAATCTCAACGATTCTAATCTCGAACATTTCCGAGCGATTAAAGCTCAGTTTGAAAACGAATACGACTTTCTCATGGCGTTTGAGCGCAACGCGCGACGATTCGCGAAGAAGATCGCCGTAAGCGACCCCGTCCGCAATCTTTCCTGGACATACGAAGAGCTCAACCGCCAGGCAAACCGGCTCGCCAACGCGCTGCGCGCCGACGGGCTCGGCAAAGGGGACGTCTTTACGGTCGTTATGTACAACAGCTACGAGTTCACGCTCGCGTACCTCGCGTCCGAGAAGGTCGGCTCGATCTTTAATCCGCTCAACTACAACTGGTCGGCCGACGAAATCGCGTACGCGTTCGAAGATAGCCGCCCGAAGATTCTGCTCTACGACGCGGAGCTCGAAGCGCTCCTCATTAAGGCGTACGAACAGGCGGAAAAGAAATCGACGTGGACGCCCCCTCTTTCGATTATCAACGGGGATCCGGAAGTCGACGCGTTCAAGAGCGTTCGGCTCGCCGCGTACGTCGCGCAGGCGAGCGACGAGCAGCTCCCGCGCGGAAAGGACGTCTCTATTTTCGACGAGATCGTCCGCCTCTATACGTCCGGAACGACCGGCCGCGCCAAGGGCGTGCCGCTCAGCCGTATGAACGAGCTCATGTCGGTCCACGAAGTGGCGATGCGCTATCCGATGTCCTCCAACGACGTTACGATCAATACGACGCCGTGGTTCCATCGCGGCGGATTCCACGGCGGCATGACGCCGACGCTCCACCTCGGCGGCGAAATCGTTATTCTGAAGCAGTTCAACGCGACGACCTGCCTTAAAAATATCGTCAAGCGCGACGTAACGATCCTGCTCGGCGTTCCGTCCGCCGCCGTTATGGTCGCCAATAAGAAGGCCAAGAGCGAAACGAATATCGACTCCGTTCGGCTCCTCGTCATGATGGGGAGCGACTTGGAAAGAGCGACCTATTTCTACCTCAAAGAAGTCTTTGGCGACGTCGAGTTCATTAACAGCTACGGCACGACCGAGGCGTTTTTGAGCACGTTCCTTGAAACGCGGGACCTCCCGGAATACGCGGGCTCGGCCGGCCGCGCCAGTATCGACGACGACGTTATTCTCGTCGAGCCGGTCGAAGACGGCTGGGGCGATCCGAACGTTTTAGTTCCCAAAGACGGCAAGTCGCTCGGCGAAGTCATTGTCCGCTGCACCAGCAAGACGACGGGCGGATACTACAATAAGCCTCACGAGTCCGCGCGCAAATTCCACGACGGATACCTCTATACCGGCGACCTCGCGAAATGGGACGAAAAGGAGTTTATCTGGATCGTCGGTCGCAAAGACGACATGATGATCTCCGCGGGCGAGAATATCTATCCGCAGCCGATTGAAGAGGCTATTTGCAAAAATGAGAAGGTCAACGACTGCATCGTCGTGCCCGTCTCCGAAATGGCGCGCGGCCAGGCGCTCTGCGCGTACGTCGTGCGCAACGACGACTCCCTGACGATTCGCGAACTGCTTGCCTTCTGCGCCGAATCCTCGTCCCTTTCCGGGTTTACCACCCCGCGGTTCTACGCGTTCGTTAAGGAACTCCCCTATACGCCGACGGGCAAAAAGCAGCGCTACATTCTAAAAGCGCAGGCGCCCAAAGACTTGGAGGAAGGGACGCTGCGCCGATTCTGACCGCCGGTCTCTTTTTTAGAGCGGTTTTTTCGCGGATTTTAAGCGCGTCGGGATTTAAACCCCGGCGCGCTTTTTTTATCGGCGATTTCCGGCCTGAACGCCTTGCGCGCGCCGGAGTTACTTCTCCTCTTCCGGGAGCGGGAGTCCCAGAAAACCGCTTTCAAGTTCCTGTTCCGAGAGCCATTTAGAGACGAAGCGCGTATCGCCGCCGAGGTAGGAGGCGTTCATGCCCGCGGCGTGACGGAAACATTGGCCGAATTTCTCCAAATCCCACGAGCCGTCGGCGCGGAAGGCGTCGATCTCCAGTTCGGCGTCCGGCTTCATCCAGCAGATCGGATCGGCGCGTTCCACGATCATGTACTGCTTAAATATATCGCGGTCGGGCAGATTCCGCATTTCGTCGGGATTCTTGCCCTGTCCGGACGCGTCGAAGAATCCGTCTTCGCCCAGGAGGACCGAAAAGACCGTCTCGCCCGCCGCCCCCTGCGATTCGCGACAGCAAAAGACTTCCGGGGCCTGTCCGTGGAACGCGCGGTTCGCTTCGGAATCCCACGGCTCGTCGAGCCGCAGCCGGCCGTAGAGCTCGCGTTCCGTTTCTCCGAGGTACGGGAGAATCAGAACGCGCCAGCTGTGCAGCGGGGCGCCCTTTTCGTCGACGGTAAACGCGGGTGGGAGAACGCCGTGTTCCGCTTTGTACGCAAGAATCGCGCACGCGAGCGCCGACTCTTTATACGCGCAGTCGAGGCGGCGGTATTCTCCTCCGTCGAGATCGTCCCAAAGGAGCCACAGCGGCGCCGCCAGAAGCGGCTTGGGAACGGCGGCAAATCTCTTTTCCGGGGAAGCGGTTAGAAAAGAGAATCCGTCCGTGACTTCGGCGGACCACTTGTTCATAACGGTTTCTTTTTCCGCTTCGGACGGTTCAAGGCTTTTATAATATTCGAACGCCCTAGCGTCGTCGAGCGGCGGAGCGAGAAAGAGCAGGCGGAATAGGAATTTATCGAACGCGTTAAACTCGCTCCCGTCGCAGCCGAAATCGCGAATCAATTTGGACCGGTAGTCAAAGACGCCGCCGCGCCGGCGAAGCGTCAGAATATCTTCAAACGTTCCGAGCCGAAAGATATTGTCCGCTTTCTTTGCCGTCTGGAACAGACGGTCGATCCTCGCGCCGCGGTAGAAAGACGATTTGAGCGCGGCGGCGCGCGCGATCTGGTCCGGGGTCGGCGAGACGTCGGGATTGGCGAAGACGGGAACGCCGCAGACGAATCCCGCCGCGGCGAATCCGCCTAAGCGGGCTATCCGCGGCGCGGACTCGCTCTCCAGAACCGCGCGGCCGTAAAGAGCGACCGATTCGAGGTCGTCGAGCGCGCCGTCAAAGTCGCCGGAGCCGACGCGGTAATTCGCGCGCACTGCGAGCAGACGCGCAAATTGGCGCGTTTCCGAGATGTCCGGTATGGGGATTCCCTCGAAACCGCCCTCTTGCGCGTCGCGCAGAAAGCGCCAGCATTCCAAACGGGGCGAATGCGCGGCCCTGGTCAGGACGTCGTACAGATCGGCGTTCTCGTCGATCCAGCGCGCCGCGCAGGGATACTGCTCCGCCGTCCACGGGCCGTTTGCCAGTATGAAGGAAGCCGCCGAGTCGGTCCGTCTCGGACGCTTTTCGTAATTCTCCCAGTAATAGCCGAACTTAGAGTCGGTTTCGTCCGGGTCCGGCTCGTCGCCCGTTAGCCCGTATTTGCCGATATAGCTCCAAAGGTCCATGCGGCCGTACATCGTCGGGCGTTCGCGCGGATCGAGCTTGAACTTTTCGCAGAGCGGCGTCCATTCCTCTTCGAACCACGCCTTCGATTCTTCCGACGCCGCGATCTCTTCCCAGGGGACCGTATTGGCGATTTTATTGCGTTCCAGCGCGCGCGGACCGAGCGCCTGCAGAAGTAAACGCCATCCGTTCTCTTCGACAGGCTCTATGCATTTCTTCTGCAGCGCGTTATACGCAAACCGATAATCGACGATCTCCCCTTTTTTGTAATCGACTTTTTCGTCGAAATTCGCCGTCTGAATCAGTTTCGCGGGCCGGTCGCGATAGAAATAGACGCCCGTTAAAACGGCGGCGATTCCCAGAACGGCGATGCAGAGACGCCGTCCCCAACGTTTCGGTTTTTTCTCTTTAACTTGTTCCGACATAATAACATCCCCTTCTGCCTGGCCGCGCAATAAGAATAAAAACTTTTGGCAAGTATCGGCGCCCTTTGCGTATATGCTACCGAACGCCGCCGGCAAATTCAAGCGGCGACGACCGAAACGGCAAAGGAATTCAAAAGAAATCCTGACTTCAAGTGAAACCAATCGGCTTTTGCGAATAGAGCAAAGGGGGAGCTGGCGCGCCAGTTCCCCCTTTTTAGTTGCGGCGGGCGAGCGAGCGACGACGGACCGCCCTATCGTCGCCGCGTTTAACGTCAGCGGAACCTTCTTTAAAAAGAGGCTTTGGCTTGCTTGCCTCTGTCCCCTTCTTATCCATTAATGTCGCGATGGGAGACGCTTATCTATTGTCGTTCAGGTTCGGGGGCCGGCTGTTGACAATGCTTGTGAAACCAATGCGCGAACTGCCAATTTCGGCACGTATAATACGACTTGTCGTTGTAATGGGGATTGTCAGGGCTTATGAATTCGGGAGAAATCGGCAGTTTTTCAGCCCCTTCAATGCAAATCGTAACTCCGTTTTGGGTCTCGGTTAACGTCTTTCCCTCGCACGGCCGGAAAGCCAAGTGGAAGTTCTTGGACCAATTGTACGGATAAACGACCCCGCAAAGATAATGAATCTCGTCTGGCAGCTCGACGTCCTGGTAGGAACGGACCGTTGGAGTAATCCGATTGTCGCGCTTCCCAACGAGACACTCCATACAATGACGGTCAAGGTTGACGCCCGTGACCGTTTTCATCCAAAAATATCTGAAATTAGCGTCGACGTCGCATTTGCGAATGATCATAACCAGGCTCCTTTGTTAAAACGTTTGTTTGATTCTTAACCGTAAACCGCCAAGGCGCCATAAATTAAAAAGTCTTGAACTGACTCCGAGGAGCGCGCGCGGGGAACTGAACTCTGTCGGCGATTTGTTCTTACATTCGCACTTGAATTTGCAAACGACTCGATAAAATCCTCAACGGACTCACAGCGTAAAACTTTCTTTTAGCCGACGTTAATTTCAATTAAAGATTCTTCTGTTCCGGTCGCTGACGCGAAACTTTTCATAATTTCGTACGAGTACGCCTTAAACGCCGGTTTCATCCATATCGCCGACAACTCGAACGGATTTTTTAATACGGCGATCGCCTGTTCTGTGAATTGAACGGCCGTGCCCGTCTGATCCGGATCGCCGCAGCAGATCCAATTTGTCTTATTGTCGTAATACATTGGGTAATTCTCGCCAATACATGGAATGGCGTAATCCCATTTCCCCTGTATTAAAAGGTCGCGTTTTTCGGCGCTTGGCGTTTTTAACGCGCGTGGAATCCATCTGCGGTAATGATCCAGACCGTCAATGGAATAGACGCCTTCGCGCCGATCGCGGGAGGAAAAACACAGATAATCGACGAGGAATTCAAAATCCACAAACCGGCTGTTTCCAACGGTATCGAAATAGCAGGCGTCCCCTTCGAGCAAGTATTCCAATACGACGTTTTTGGGCGTATAGAAGCGGCTCACAATGAATTTCATTTGGTGTCTCTCCGTCTTTGTTCGACAAAGCTGTTATTCCGATCGGCGCGCCTGTCGCGGTTCAGCGCGAATTCTTCCCCGCGTCCGCGATCGTCTTTTCCCAGCGCGCTTTTCTTCCGGGGTCGCTTGGATCGGACCGGGTCAGCCACAGCGTTTTGAGCATCTTTTGGGCCTGATCCGACTTTCCGATTCTGCAGTAAATTTCGACGCAGCGTTCTTTTGCGTCCCACCATTCCGGGGAACCGAGCGGTTGAAGATCGGCGTAGTCGGTCCAGTATTTAATTCCCTGTTCGAGCGTCTTTACGCTCTGCTGGCTCGACAGCAGAAGCGCGATTCCTTTAACCGCTTGCGCGTTTTTAGGATCCTTTTTGCGCAGTTTCGCGTATAAGTTCAGCGCGTCCTGCGATTTGCCGAGCAGGCGGAGCGCGTCGGCGCGCGCAAGATCGGCGCGGTCGGCGTTCGCAGCCGTACGCCGGATTTTCTCGAGCGCGTCGAGCGAGAATTGCGCGATTCGCGCGCGGTTGGCTTGCGGAGCGTTTTCGGCGGCGTCGGTCAGTCGAACGACCGCGTCGAGCGCGGCGTCTTCCGCGCCTCCGTCGAACGAGCTCAGGAGCGCCATAAGTTCTTCGGGCGACTTAACGTCGACGGCGCGCGCGAGCCGGAGCGAACGGATTTTCGCGAGCGCCGTTCGGTCCCTTTCGGCGGCTTCCCAGCGTTCGAGGAGCGCGTCGATCGGTTCGACGAGTTCGGGCGCTTTGCCGGCCGGCTCGGCGATCGCGAGTTCGAGCGCGAGCGCGAATATCCGGGAATCGGCGGGCTGGAGCGTTTGCGCGGTCGTCTTTTGCGCGCATTCGGCGATCAGGTTCGCGAGCGCGGCCGTCGAATCGACCGGCTCCGGGGTCATGAACGACGCGCGATTGACCAGGCGCCCGATCGCGGCGGCAAAGGTTTGCGCGGACGGCGTTTGCGCCATGCGCGCGGCGTAGAGCTTCCGTTCCGTTTCGAGCGCGTCGGGAAATTCGGGCGCGTCCTCGGGGACCGCGTCGAGCGCGTCGGCGGCCCCGTCGAGATTGTCCGACGCGAGCAGACCGCGCGCGAACTGGAGCGCAAAGGCCGCGCGGTTCGGCGCGGTCGGAAAGAGTTCGAGATATTCGACGCGCATGGCGTCGAGCTCCGGCCGCGGCGTTTGCGCGTTCTCCGCATGTTCGAGCGCGAGAAGATAGAGCTGCGGCGCGAGTTCTTCGTTCGGACGCGCTTTCGCGAGCGCCGCGAACCGGTCGCGCGCGTTCGATTCCCACGCGTCGGCGCCGTTCGTTTCCGGCGAATCGGCGGCGTCGAAGAGCTTTTCGCGGCATATCTTATCGACGACGCCCGCGGCCGTTCCCGCGAGTCGGTACGCGTCGTCGTTCGCGCCGGCGTCGCGCGCTCCTTCCGCGGCGCGGTCGTACTCCCGAACCGCGGCGCCGTAATTCCCGTCGGCGAAGTTCGCGTCGGCGCTCGCTTCGACCGTCTGCCAGTCGTCGGAATTGGCGCCCGCCGCCTGCGCGAGAAAGACGCCGCGCGTTCGCCAGAAATTCCCTTGCAGCGCGTTCGAAGCGGTTCGCGCCGCGTCGACGAGCGCCTGTTTGCTCGGCGCGTTTGAGATCGGGGCGCCGTCCTTTTCGTCGCGCGCGGTCTCCGACGCGGTCCAGAACGTTTGCGCGCGCGCTAAGTTCAGTTCCGAAAAGAGATCCGGGAGTTCGGCCGTGAATCGGCCAAGATTGGGCGGGTAGGGCGCGTCGAGCAGATCGACGTCCTGCGCGGCCGTTCGGAGCGACTCTTCCGCCTTTCCTTCGTCGGCGAGCAGGCGCGTCTCTTCGGCGGCGAGTCCGAGCGCCGCTTCGACCGGGGCGCCGTCTCCGGACGCGCGTTTGAGCGCGTCGAGCGTCTCGCGAATTCGGGACGACGCGAGTTCCAGTTTCCCTTGCCGCCGCGCCGATTCGACGAGCAGAAGTCTTGCGTAAAAGCAGTATTCGTCTAGCTTTTGCCGGGACGCGTTTTCGAGCGCGAGCGCGAGCTTGTCGGCCGTCTCAAAGCGCCGCGGATCGGCGCGGTCGGCGAGCGCCGCCTTGGCGGCCCAGTAGAGGAACGGGCGCGCCTGCGCGTTTGGGAGCGTCTCGACGCATTCTCTCGCGCGCGCGGCCGCGGCCTTCAGCAGCCGGCTGGCGTCCGGATCGATTGCAGATTCCGTTTCCGCGTTCTCATTTTGCGGCGCGGTTCCTTCGTCCGCAAGAACGCCGAGCGCGTAGAGCGCGCGCACGTAGGCAAGTTCATAAGCGAGCGACTCTTGCGGCGCGTCTTTTCCGAACGCCGCGTTCGGCGCGCGGCTCCGTATTTCCGCGATTTCCGCTTCCGCGCGCACGCGGCCGTCTGAATCGCTCAGACGGGCCGTCTCTATAACGGCGCGTATCGCGAGCGCGCCGTAACGGCAGACCGCTTCCGGAGAGGCGCTTGCGAGCGCGTCCGCGTCGATTCGCGTCAGTCGTTCCGCGGCAAGATCGGGGAGTCCGCGTTCGAGGAGCGCGGCCGCGAACATGAGTTCCTCCGTCAGCGCGTCCCGCGTTCCGTACGGCGACCAGACGGCGGCCGGGCCGGACGTCTCGGTCGGCGTTTGCGCGCGCGCCGGCAGACCGGCCGACCAAACGAACGCGGTTGCGGCGATTACAAGCGAGACAAGCGGGAATTTCATGAGCGTCCTTACGTTAGAGCTGGCGGCGAAAGAAAAAACGCGCCGTTATCGCGACAGCGCTTCCGGAGAAGCGGCGAATTTTATTTTGGCGAGCCCGACCCGGCGCGCGCAGTCGTAGACGTCGAGCACGTTCTCGAGGGGCGTGTTGTAGTCGGGATCGACGACGACCGGAACGTTGGGATCGATCTCCTGAAGTTCGGCCAGAAGCGCCTCTACTTCTTTAATCGAGGCGACGCGTTTCCCGTCGATCGCGTACTCGACGCGGCCGGACGGCGCGACGGTCAGCCGGGCGACGATTCTGCCAAGGTCGCGCTCTTCCTGAGTCCGGGTCTCGTCGGCCGCGATCGCGCCCGAACCCAGATTCGTCGGCAGCCGCTTTTCCGGCTCGCGGAAATCGGTCGTGCAGACAAAGAAGATGAGCAGCAGAAAGATCACGTCGATCATGGACGTGAGATTGAGCTCGATCGAACTGTCCTGTTGATTTGATTTGGGCGTTTTCATTTTGGAAGCCTTGCCGGGGTCGATACGACGGCTCCATTATACCAAGTTGGCGTTCGTTTCGACAAGCCCTTTATCGCGCCATTTTCCGCTCCGGAGCCTAAGTCCGAAGACCGTTATATTGACGAGAAGATAGGTTACCTGAAGCGCCCAGCACCAGTAGACGCCCAGTCCGAATCCAAAGACGCCGCCGAACATGGCGACGACGATCGACGCGACGACCGCGAACGTCGCGATCATAATGAAGCGCGCGTCCCCCGCGCCGCGCAGCGCCGACGCCAGAATGAGATTGTACGCGTCCGCGACAAGATAGATTCCGACGATGCGCAGAATGTTCGTCGCGAGCGGCCGGGTCGCGGCAAAAGTTTCCGGCTCGCGCATCGTGTAGATATTGACGAAAAATTCCGGGACCGTCAGGAAGAGAATCGAAAAGACGCCCGCCACGACGCTCGCGAGCGCCATAGCGGTGCGGGTCGCGCGTCCGACGAGTTCCTGCCGGCCCGCCCCGACCACGTTGCCCACGATCGTCGAGGTGGCGACGCCGAATCCGATGGCGGGCATATAGAGCAGCGAGTTCATATTGTACGCAATGGCGGTCGCGGCGCTCGCCTCTTCTCCAAACCAGCCCATAACGAGTACGAAGAGGGTATAGAACCACTGTTCCGCCGACGTCTGCAGCGCGCTCATCGAGCCGAACGAGAAGAGCCGCTTCATCTCGTGAAAGTTCAGTTTGAGGCTCGACCGAATTCCGTATTCTCCGTTTCGGTCGCGCTTAACGGTATAGTAGACGAACGCGGCGAATTTAATCCACATGGCGATCGCGGTCGCAATCGCCGCGCCCTCGACGCCGAGTTCGAGCCGGCCGTTGACTCCAAAAATGAGAATCGGATCGAGAACCATATTGACGGCGAATCCGAGAATCGTGAGCTTCATAACGAGCTTCGTTTCCCGAATCCCGTTAAAGAAGGACTGGAGCGATTCGAGCCCGAGCGACGCGACCGCCGCGAGCGCCATATATTTCCAGTACGCCTTTTCGAGCGCCGCGAGCTCCGCGGTCTGCCCGATCGCGCGGAAGAACGGCTCGATAAAGGGCGTCGCCGCAATAAAGAGCAGCCCGAACGACAGCCCGATAAAGACCCCCTGCCAGATCACGCTCCCGATCCGCTTCTTCTGATTCGCCCCGTAATACTGCGCGACGAACGTATTGACAAAGACCCCGATTCCCTGCGGAAAACAGATCAGGCCCCAGAAGAGACAGCTCGCCTGAAACGACGCGTTCATCTCCGTCTGACCGTACCACGCAAGACAGAGCCGGTCGGTAATCGTCATAACGGTTACCGAGCTCCAGGAGATAATGATGGGAATCGCCAGACGCAGCGTCTCGCGTCCGCCGCATTCGCGCGCGTACCATATCCGCCAGTACGCGAGCGTAAAGAGCTCGGCAAGGCGGAACGGCCGCGAATAGGCGTCGGCAAGTTCGTTGGGCGTGCGGTCTTTCATAAAAGGAATTTCGCGCGAACGGCGGGTATATTTTTCAGTTCAGGTGCAAAAAGAGAGAGGAGAGGACGATCGCGGCCGTTTCCACGCGATAGACCTGCTTGCCGAGATCGAGCGGAGTCCAGCCGCCGTCGACCGCGTTTTGAACTTCCGCGTCGGTAAATCCCCCGACCGGTCCGACGAGCGCGAGCGCGGCGTTCGGCGCGCGGCCATGCCCGTGAACGAGCCGCATAAAGGACGTCTGGCCAAAGAACCCGTCGGAAATCGGGTGCGCGACGACGCGCAGGACGTCGGCGCCCGGCTTGATTTCGTCGAACAGACCGCAGCCGGCGTACCGTTCGGCGAGCGCTTCCGCGATCGGAGAACGGGGCGCGTCTTTTCCGGCGATCTTCGCGTCGAGGAGTTCGACGAGTCCCGGGAGTTCGTCGGGTTTAATGGCGGGCAGGACGGGCATGAGCCGGAGCCGTTCGCACTGCTTCGACGCTTCGAGGACCTGCCGTTCGAGCCGCTCCCGGACGCCGGCGTCGAATTTGACGTCGGCGCGCGCCGCGTCGAGCGGTATGAAGCGCCGGACGCCGAGTTCGGTGAGCTTTTCGAGCGCCCACTTCTGCCGGTCCCCTTTCGGGAGCGCCATAATCACGGTGAGCGCAAGTTCCGGCTCGCGGTCGTCTTGGCGCGTTTCCAGAACGGTCAGTTCGACGCGGTCGCGCCCGATCGATTCGATCCGCGCGCGGTATTCGACGCCCTCGCCGTCAAAGAGGGCCGCTTCGTCGCCTACCTTTTTGCGCATGACGCGCGCGAGATGCCGCGCCTCGGAATCCGTTAAAATCGCGGTCCCTTGCGCCAGCGAAGCTCGGTTTGCCGGTTCGACGTAGTATAAGTCGCTCATGGTCTCTGCTTTCTAATCTTCCGCGCGCGAAACGCGCCGCCGTATTATATCAGGTTTGCGCCAATCTATAACCCCCGACGCGGCCGTTCGAGCCGCCGCGGCCGCATGCGGAAATAAAAAGACGCGCGGCGCTAAGGGGCGCCGCGCGTCGTGCGGTTCGGCATGGCGGATCGCGGGGTCAGAAGAACAGGCCCGCCGAAAGATAGACCGAATCCCTCGCTTTGAACATCTTGCCCGCCTTCGTGTGAATTTCGCGCCCGAACGCGCCGCCGACTTCAAAGGAGCCTTTGAGCCCTTTGGGGCAGTCGAATCGGAGCCCGACGCCGACGCGGTAGTCGTTGTAATCGAAATTGTACGTTCGCTTGCCCTTAATTAAATGCTTCGGATCGGACATGAGCCAGCGTCCGCCGCCAATGTCGCCGTGGACGTAGAACCACCAGTCCGTCTCGTTGACTTTCGTTAGGAAGTGGCCCCACATCGGGTCGGGGAAGACGATTCGGAGCTCGTTTTTCGTATTGGGCGTCCAGACGATACCGGCGATCGGCAGCAGCTTGATTTTTACGCGGTCGTAGTACCCGACGCCGCCGAGCACGCGCACTTTCCGTTCGTCGTCGACCGGGAGCGAGCCTTCGGCGCGTCCGCGAACGTAAATCGCTTTGCCCGTGATCTTTTTGAACGTCGACGCGACGCCGACCTGCACTTCGACGCCCCCCTGGAAATCGTTGAGGCTCAGTTTAAAGGACGTCGTTAAGCCCGCGTCAAAGACGTTTTTAGGGAGGTTAATTCCGACCGATTTATGCTTGGGCGTCTGGAAGTTTGTATAGTCGAAACTTGGCGTAATCGCGAGAACGCCTTCGTTGATATTATTGTCGCGAAAAGTCTGACAGGGGAACGCGAAGAAGAGACGCACGCCTCCCTCGATGAGCCCGATTCCGTTTTTGGCGCGCGGAACGTAGACGAACGAGCCGGAGAGGTCCTGCTGGTACTTGAACATTCGTTTGATCGTCGTCGGATTGTTTTTGTAATCCTCCATAGTAGCGGGCGGATTGACGTTCGCCGACTCGTAGGTATAGGTGCGGTAGCCGTAATTCTGGCTTTCCGTCGTAGGCGAAACGACCGGCGGAGAAACTTGCCCGCGAAAGATCGGATCGGCGAACGACAGAGGAGCGTCAAGCGCCAGCGGATCGGCGAACGCCAGGGGATCGAGCGCGCCGTCGGTCCAGTAGCCGTCGAAACCGTCGTCTTCGCCGCTCTCGAGCGCGGCTTCCGTCTCCATGGCGAGATCGCCCCAGACGCCGCGCTGCGCGGCCTCGAGCGCCCAGCTGGGACTGTCGAAGAGAAAATCGTATTCGTCCGCGTCCGCGCCTTCGTCGTCGAGCGCGTCGGGCTCAATCTCCGGCGCGCTCAGAGTAATCGGCAGCCCAAGACTGCCCGCGCGCGCCGCGCCGCACGCGGCGAGCAAAGCGCACGCGGCGACCGCCGCAACGAGTATGCGATTCAAGTGTGTACGCCGCATTCGTCGATTCCTGTCGAAATAATAAAGACTTTATTCGGTAAAAAGCGCGGCCTCGTTCGTCGGCGCCGCGCGGCGCTTCCTGCGCCCGATATGGCGTAAGGGGAGATATAACGAATTCCCGTGCGCGCGTCAAGAGCGGCCTGTCAAGAATATAGCGCGCGCGTTCGCAAACCCGGTTCGCGCGGCCGTCGGGAAATTTTTTGGCAAAAAAACTGTTTTTTCGGCGTTTAGGGCCTTTTTTGTGCTTGACGAAATCAAATATAACATTATTATCTTTTGGACGTTTTATATAGAAACGAGCGCCGCGGTCTTTCGCCGCCAGAAACGCGCTTTAGCGTTTCCGGCGCAGCGTCAGACAGCCGCGGCGGATAGAGCGCGTCGCTGAGCCGATCGAACGGCGATTGGCCTGCAAGCGCATTTAACCCTGTTTTTTATTGGGGATGAAACAGACGTTCGCGCGCGAGCGCGTTCGTGAAACGCGCGGTTCTCCGCGGGATAACGCAAGGTTTACGCGAGCTTTTGCAGATTTGTAATCGATTTGTCGAGTTTCGCCAAGCTATTCGCGCATGCGACAGGCGCGGCGTTGACGCTCCTTTCTGAATTGAGAAAGCCGGCCGACAACTACGCTGCGGAATTCGACGTCTCGCCGGTATCGGCCGTTTCCGTTTCATCTGGGTAAAACACTTTTAAACTAGGAATTTTTGTCGTGGTAAATCGTACTCTGATTCGCGGTTTGGACGCTAATGTTGACGACGTGGTCATGCCTGACGAAGATATCATCGAATATCTCGGCGGCGACGCGGAAATCGAACTCAATCAAATTCTCGACGGCGTCGTCGTGAGAATTGAAAAAGAATTCGTCATCGTCGACGTAGGATATAAGAGCGAAGGAGCTATCCCCGTCTCCGAATGGGAAGAAGGGGAAGAAACGCCGAAACCGGGCGATCACGTTAAGGTTCTCGTCGAAGAGCTTGAAGACGCCATGACCGCCGAGGAAGTTCAGTCCCGCGGTATGATCGTTCTGAGCAAGCGCAAGGCCGCCAAGATCGAATCTTGGATGCGCATGATGGAACGCGTTAAGGAAGGCGACGTCGTCGACGGCGTCGTTTCCAAGAAGATCAAGGGCGGTCTGCTCGTCGATATCGGCGTGAACGTCTTCCTGCCCGCGAGTCAAGTCGATATCCGCCGTCCCACCGACATCAACGAGTTCATCGGCAAGCCGATCAAGTGCGTCATTCTCAAGATTGACGAAGCGCGCCGCAATATCGTCGTGAGCCGCCGCGAACTCATCGAACAGGAACGCAAAGAAAAGAAGACCGCGCTCCTCAACGAACTGCAAGTCGGTCAGATCCGCGAAGGTACCGTCAAGAACATCGCCGAATTCGGCGCGTTCATCGACCTGGGCGGCATCGACGGCCTTCTCCACATTACCGATATGAGCTGGGGCCGCATTACCGATCCGAAAGAGCTCGTCTCCATCGATCAGAAGATCGAAGTCGTCGTTCTCAATATCGACTACGAGAAGGAGAAGATTTCGCTCGGTCTCAAGCAGAAGACCCCGTCTCCGTGGGAACACGTCGAAGAGAAATATCCCGAAGGCTCCAAAGTCAAGGGTACCGTCGTCAACGTCATGTCCTACGGCGCGTTCGTTAAACTGGAAGAGGGCGTCGAAGGCCTCGTCCACATTAGCGAAATGTCCTGGACCAAGCGCATCAATCATCCGAACGAAATCCTGACCGTCGGCGAAGAAATCGAAGTCGTCATTCTCGGCATCAATAAGGAAAAGCAGGAGATTTCGCTCGGTCTCAAGCAGACGATGAACAATCCTTGGGAATCGGTCGATACGAAGTATCCGGTCGGCGCGAAGGTCAAGGGCGTCGTTCGCAACCTGACGAACTACGGCGCTTTCGTCGAGCTCGAAGAGGGCGTCGACGGTCTCCTTCACATCAGCGACATGAGCTGGGTCCGCAAGATCACGCATCCGAGCGAAGTCGTTAAGAAGAACGAAGAGATCGAATGCGTCGTTACGCAGGTCGATAAGAAGAACCGCCGCATCGCGCTCGGTCTCAAGCAGCTTACCGAAGATCCGTGGGCCACGCGTATTCCCGAAAAATACCGTCCGAACCAGATCGTCAAGGGTAAGGTTACGAAGATCACGAGCTTCGGCGTTTTCGTCAGCCTCGAAGACGACCTCGAAGGCCTCCTTCACATTTCCGAATTGGCCGACCACAAAGTCGAGAATCCGGAAGAAGTCGTTAAGGTTGGAGAAGAGATCGAAGTCATGGTTCTCCGCGTCGATTCCGCCGACCGCAAGATCGGTCTGTCGCGCAAACGCGCCGAAAAGGGCGACGAAGAGCCTGTCGAAGAAGCTCCCGAGCCGACTCCCGCCGTTACCATCAAGCAGCCTAAGGAACTCAAAGGCGGCATGGGCGGCGACAGCGGTCCTCTCTTCCAGCTTCCCGGCCAGAACTGATTTTCGCGGCGGTCAGCCGCGTCTAACTGCGGCCGGCTAATACGCTTTCGGGCGTTCCCTGATTTCGGGGAACGCCCCCTTCTTCATGTGCGGTTTTCGCTCCAAAGCGCCGTTTTTTCTGAGGAACCGGCGGCCTGAATTTGTTCAAAAATTTTTCTAGAAAAATTCCTTTTTTTGGAACGGCGATTGCATCAAACCATCTAAAGACGGAAAGGTTGCAGGGTATACCTTAACTCTGCTGTTTCCTATTGTCCGTTTGTTCGTTTTGTCGCGTTCGAAATTCCAGTCAGCCTTATAGGCTGGCGTCTTTGGGATATTTCTAACGCGTTGTCTCTCAAACTCAGGGCGCCGATTGGCGCGAATCGAATAACCCAATTGACGGGGTAGGGGCGTTTTTTTGCCCGAAGCGCAAGGATGCGCGGATATACTAGACATTAAGTCGTTTTCTATGGAGAAAGAACAGTCGTTTCAACCCTCCTTTTTTCGCGCCAATGGAAAGGATTTTCTTACTAACGTTTCGCTTCGGCCAGTTCCGGCGTCCTCTATGTTTCTGTTGGTACTTTCTGGTACAGAAAAGGAGAAATCACAATGAAGTCTTACGAATCTGATAATAACAGCGCAAAGAACGATATTTATTTCGGTTACAGCGAGGAGCGGGACCGCGGATACGCGCCGGACACGGCGGTCTCGACGCATTTTGTTCGCGGCGTTCTGGAGATCATGCTAGAAGGATTTGGTTTCCTGCGTCAGCCGGAGGCCGGCCTTGCGCGCGCCCCGGGCGACCCCTACGTTTCCGCGGCTCTGATAAATAAGCTGCGCCTGCGCAATGGGAACGAGATTGTCGGCAGAGCGAAACATGTCCCCGGCGCGCAAGGTCCGCGCGTGATTCATGTCGACAGTATTGACGGCTTGACGGTAGACGAGAGTTTTAAAGTCATTCCGTTCGAAAGGTTAACGCCCGTCATGCCGAGGGTGAGGTTTCAGCTTGAAACGAGTCGGGACGTTCTCTCGACGCGTATTATGGATCTCTTTACGCCGATGGGCCGCGGTCAGCGCACGCTGATCGTCGCGCCGCCGCGTTCCGGCAAAACGGTGCTCTTAAGGCGCGCATAAGCCGGCGAAAGTCGTCGTGCTGCTCGTCGACGAACGCCCGGAAGAGGCGACCGATTTCCGCAGAACCGTTAACGCGCAAGTATTTGCCAGTACGCTGGATCGAACGCCGGCCGATCACGTTCGGCTCGCCGAGCTCGTTGTGGACCGGTGCAAAAGAATGGTCGAGGCGGGCGAGGACGTCGTACTGCTGATCGACTCGATTACGCGACTCGCGCGCGCGTACAATAAGCTAGTCGATAATGGCGGCAGGACAATGTCCGGCGGCGTCGATATCAGCGCGCTTGACGTTCCCAAGCGGCTCTTCTCGACCGCGCGCGCGACCGAAGAGGCCGGCACGCTTACCGTTGTCGCGACGGCGCTTATCGATACGGGCAGCCGTATGGACGAGGTGATTTTCCAAGAGTTTAAAGGGACGGGCAATATGGAGATTGTCCTGAGCCGAGAGCTTGCGGATAAAAGAATCTGGCCCGCGATCGATTTAGCGCAGTCGGGCACGCGGCGCGAGGAAGCGCTCATACGCGGCGAAGAAATCGGCATGATCTACACGATCCGGCGCAGTATCGCGAAGTTGCGAATCGACGAAAAGATCGAGCGGCTCAGGGATACGCTTGCGAAATATCCAACGAACAAGAGTTTTTTGGATAAATGCCAAGCGTTATTTTAAATCTTGCAACAGTCAAGATTTGCGCCGCAGCCCGCCAGCCGCGGACGCTCCGCGGATTCATTCGGAGCCGCGGAGCGTTCGCGGATCGGGCGCCCCGGTAAAGGCGGTCGGATCGACGGCCGCGCCGTCCGGAATGTCGAGCGCGCGCAGGGCCGAGCAGCCCATAAACGCTTCCGCGGCAATCTCTTTTAATCCGCCGGTTCCTGAGACGGAACGGAGCGAAACGCAGTTCTTAAACGCGCCTTCCGGAAGGACCGTTACGGTTTCGGGAAGAACGGCTTCCGATAAAAGCGGACAGTCGCAAAACGCGTCTTTGCCTAACGTTAGCGCTTCGTTTCCGGACAGATCTATTTTTTCGAGCGCGAGCGCGCCCCGGAACGCCCCTTCGCCAATTTCCGTTACGGCCGCCGGCGGCTGATACGTTTGGTCGGGCCGGCGCGGAGGATAGGCGCGCAGTTTTCGCCCGCCGTTCTCAAAGAGCGCTCCCCCGTACGCGGTAAACTGAGCGTCTTCCCCTTCCGTTTCAAACGCGAACAGATTATGACAGCCTTCGAACGCGGAACTCGCTAAATAGCCGAGCGAACGCGGAATTCTTACCGTTATCAGCGAACGGCATTCTTTAAACGCTTCTTTGTCAATGTGTTCTATCGAATTGAGATCCAGCGACGCTAGGCCCGCGCAATGTTTAAACGCGCCTTCCGCGACGTCGGTAAGGGAATCGGGCGCCTTAAACGAGCCGAGCGATTCGCAATGTTCAAACGCGAATTTACCGATCTTTTTCAGTCCTTCCGGGAGAACGATCTGTTCCAACGCGCCGCAGTGTCGGAACGCCTCCGCGCCAAGTTCGGCGAACCCGGGCGCCAGCTCGATCGATTCGAGCGACCAGCACCCTAAAAACGCGCGCGAGCCGACCCGCGTTAAGGTCGTCGGACACGCGAACGATTCGAGCGCGCCGCATCCGGCAAACGCCTCGGTTCCGATCGCCGTCGCCGCCGCGTTGAATTCGACCGTCTTGAGACTTCCGCAGTCGGTAAACGCGTAATCGCCGATCTCCGCGAGATTTTCCGGGAACGCGACCGATTTGAGGAGCGCGCACCGCCGGAACGCGGCGCTTTCAATGCGCGTCAGTTTGGCGGGCAGATTCGCCGAAACGAGCCGCGAACATCCGTAAAACGTTTCCCGATCGATTGTTTCGACGGAATCCGGAAGATCGACCGACATGAGCGCGGCGCAGTTTTTGAACGCGCGCCGGCCGATCGCAACGACCGATTCGGGCAGCCGTATAAATTGCAGCGAGACGCATCCGGCAAACGCCGCTTCCCCGATCTCTTCAACCGTGTTCGGAATCTTGACCGAATGGAGGGAAGGGCAGTTCTCAAAGACGCGCGCTTCGACCGTCTTAATGCCCGGACTAAATTCGGCGGCCGTGAGCGAGGCGCAGTCGGCAAACGCGCCGGTTCCGATCCGTTCGAGACTCCGCGGAAGCTTGACCGCGACCAGAGACGCGCACGACTTAAAGAGTTCCGGCCCGAGTTCCGCGACGCCCTCTTGCAAGTCGATCGCGACGAGCTGCTCGCAGCCTTCGAACGCGTTCGCGCCCAGAGATTGGATTCCGGCTGGAATACTGACGGCGTCGAGCCCGACGCAGCCGGCGAACGCGCGCGCCCCGATTTCGGCGAGCGCGTCGGGAAATTGAACGGCTCTAAGGGAACGGCAGCGTGAAAACGCGGACGCGCCAATACGTTTAAGATAAGGCGGCATGGGCGCTTCGGTCAGTTTGTCGCACAGCCCAAACGCGGCGTCGCCGATCGAGACGAGCGCTTCGGTTACCGTTACTTTCGCGAGTTTTTCGCAGTTATAGAAGAGCTTGTCCGGAATTTCCGTCGCGGAGTCGGGCGTCTTGGCGGCCGTCAGGCGCCGGCAGTTGCTGAACGCGCCCGGCTCTAACGTCGTAACGGAATTCGGGATATCGACGGACGTCAGCTTATTGCAGAACGAGAACGCTTCCTGCCCGACCGTCTCGAGCTTATCGGACCAGCCGATCTCGACGAGCGACTGGCAAAAGTAGAACGCGTTTGCCCCGATTGAAGTTACGTTCGCAAGATTGACCGTTTCAAGCGATCCGCAGTCGGCAAAGAGACTCGGCTCGAGCGTCTCCAGATTTGGAGAGAGCCTGACGCGCCGGAGCTTGGAACACGCCTTGAACGCGCCCTCGCCCACCGAGACGACGCTTTCGGGCAGGAGAATCGATTTGAGCTCGGCGCATCCGGCAAACGCTTCCGCGCCGATCGACGTAAGACTGTTCGAGAGCGTGATTTCCAGAAGGCCCGAGCAGTTGGCGAACGCACGGTCGCCGACCGTCTCGACCGTATTCGCGACATAGAACGCCGCGAGCGATTCGCACCCTTGGAACGCCTCCGCGCCGATCGCTTCGACCCCTTCCGGGGCGCCGAGGTATCGGAGCGCGGCGCAGTTCTTTACGATCC
This sequence comes from uncultured Planctomycetota bacterium, assembly GCA_902786505.1. Classification (GTDB taxonomy): domain Bacteria; phylum Planctomycetota; class Planctomycetia; order Pirellulales; family Thermoguttaceae; genus RUG369. The sequence goes on from CADACS010000001.1 coordinate 122,039, forward strand.
TCTCCGGGATTTCCGCAAGCGTGTCCGGCAGTTCGAGTTCCGTGAGCGCGGCGCACCCTTCGAACGCGCCCGCCCCTAGCGTTTCAAGGTCTTTTGGCACGTCAAACTGCGCGAGTTTCACGCACTTCTGGAACGCCTCGCTTTCGATCGCGGTCAGCTTGCCGAGCGCCTCAATCTCTTCGAGCGCCTGACAGTTTGAGAACGCGTTCTGGCGGATCGCCGTAATTCCGGCGGGAAGCGTTACGCGCTGAAGCGATTTGCAGTCGCGGAACGCGGCTGCGCCGAGCGCCTCTAAGGCGTCCGGCAGCGCGATTTCCGAGAGTTTCCCGCATTCCTGAAAGGCTCGGTCTCCAATCGAGGCGACCTTGCCGTGGATCGCGATCCGTTCGAGCGACGCGCAGCCTGAAAAGGCGTCGTCCGGAATCGCGTCGACGCGCGGGGGAACCGTAAATTCTTTCAGCGACGAGCATTTGCTAACGACGCCCGGGCCAAGTTCCGCGACGCCGTCGGGAATTTCGAGCGCCTGAAGGGAGGAACAGGCCGCGAACGCGCGTTCCGGAAGCGCCGTCAGCGAGGCCGGGAACCGAACGTCGACGAGCGAGGAACAGCCCGTAAACGCCCGGTCGCCAAAGGTCGTTATTCCTTCGGGAAGCGCAACTTGCTTAACGGAAGAGCAGCCGGAGAACGCTTCGCTTTCAATAAAGAGGCCGCGCTCTTCCGAAGAGAGCCCCTCGACGCTTTCGGGCAATTCAAGTTCGGCAAGCGCCCCGCATCCGCGAAAAGCGCCTTTGCCAATCGAGCGCAGATTCGGCGGGAATTTAACCGATTTCAAAGCGCCGTCGAGCTCAAACGCGAACGCGCCGATTGAGAGCGCGCTGTTCGGAAGATACGCCGTTTCAAGATTAGCGCAGTCCCAGAAGGCGCCGTCCATAACCGTTTCGACCCCTTCGGAAACGCGGACCATTTTCAGCGTCGATTTACTGAACGCCCTCTTGCCGACCGTTTTAACGCCGGGCGGCGTCGCGTAGGTCGTCGCCGACGCCCCGATCGGATACCGGAGCAGCGTCTCGCCGCTCGCGTCGAAAAGGACCCCGCCCCGGGAAGAGAACGCCGGATTTCCCGCCTCGACTTCAATTTCTTTAAGCCGCTTAAAATCTTGCAGCGCGTCGGTTTCGATCTCAACGACCTTTTTCGGAACCGCGATTTTAGAGACGCTTTTGATCTTTTTGAGCGTAATTGCGTCGTACGCCGTAACCCCTTCGGCGGGCTCGAACGGGATATTCAAACCTGTCGGATACGCCAGAAGCAGGGTCCCTTCCGCGTCGTACAGACCGGAATTGACTATCTTAAAAGAGCTGTTTTCCGGCGCGATTTCGCATTCCCGAAACACTTTCATTTCGACAAACGCCTGCGGATCGATCGACCGCAGTTCGCCGTTCAGGCGGACGGTCCGGAGTTTGGACGCCCCGTAGAACGCAAACGGCGCGATCGACTCGACGCCGTCGGGCAAGACGTAGCGTATGCCGGGCCGCGCCTGCGGATAGCAGATAAGCGTCTTGCCCGACTTGTCGAAAAGGACGCCGTCGATCGCGCGGAACGCGGGGTGAGCTTCGTCGACCTCGAACTGCTCGACTTTTTTTCCCCCGTTGAGCGAGCCCGGCGCGATCGTCTCCAGTTCCATGGGGACCTCCGCCACGGCAAGGGAGATATCGAAAGGAGGACCCGCCGGCGCGGCGGTCGCGATTTCCTGTTTGTCGGCGTCTGATTCCATGGCTATTCCTCGAACGGAGCGAAAGGGAGGCGGGAAGATAAAAGATTCCCGCTTTCATTGTACTCGATTCCGACGGTCAAACAAGACGCGAATGCGCCGACGCCGCCGACGAAAGGGGCCGCGATCCGCTGGACGGAACCGGGAATAAACCGCCCCGAAACGACCGGCCGCGACGCGCAGGACCGCTTTTCTTGCCGCGTTCAGACTCCCCCGTGTTTTTTTTCTGGCGCAAAGCGCTATAATTACTCCCAGTTATTGGGGAGTCGGCGGCGCCGGGCCGACCGCGGAAAGACGCGGTTTTTTCCGTTTTGTCCGGCTGTTTCCGAATCCGCCGATACGCGCGCCGGAGGAGGTTGCGTTGAGACGCTGCCCGGCGCGCCGCCACAGCTACGCCAGACGGAGAAAGCACAGGAGAGCGCGTTTTCTTATGAGCGAATTACATGAAGAGTGCGGAGTCGTCGCCGTTTATCATTTCAAGGGAAAAGGGACGTCGCCGCTCTGTTCTCATTTAGGAGCGGACCGCGTTTCAAATCTTGTTCCGCGAATGCTCCTCGACGTCCAGAATCGCGGTCAACTCTCCGCGGGCATTACCACGTATCGGGACGAGCAAGAGGAGGAAGACTCCTGCACGCGCAGTCAGGAGGAGAAATACTCCCGCCCGCTCCTTATGACGTATAAAGAGCTCGGTCCGGTCGCGGAAGTCTTTCATCAGAGCCACCGCGATCAGTACGAAAAGCTCATGGAACGGCTCGCCGGGAACGCGGCGATCGGGCATGTCCGTTACGCGACGTGCGGACGCGACGACAAGAATTTCGCGCATCCTTTCGAGCGGCCGCACATGAGAAAGAACAAATGGTTCAGCTTCGCGTTTAACGGCCAGCTCGCCAACTACGAAAAACTCAAAGAAGAAATTAAACGCGATCACGACGTCTGCTTCTCTCGCGATTCCGATTCTGAAATTGTTATGCATTATCTCTGCACGGCGGTGAAAAACGCCGGGCGCGATCTCCTTGAAGTCTGCAAAAAGACGACGGAAAAACTCGACGGCGCTTACAGTCTCGTCTTTTTGAACGCGTGCGGGGAAATGATGGTCGTTCGCGATCCGCACGGCTTTAAGCCGCTGTGCTACGCGTTCGACGGCTCTCTCTTCGCGGCGGCGAGCGAGAGCGTCGCGCTCTTCAATCTCGGATTCAGCCACGACCAGATCAAAGACGTGCCGCCCGGCTCGGTCGTTATTGTAACGCCGGACGGGAACGTCCGCGTCGAGACCTTTATGACGTCGCCCCGAACGACGCACTGCTTCTTCGAATGGATCTATTTCGCGAACGTCGCGAGCGTCTTAGACGGCAAGAGCGTCTATCTTGCGCGCAAACGGCTCGGAGAAGTGCTGGCGGAACAGGAACTTGAGGATGAGAACGGCGTTCCCTTGGACGCCGATTCGATCGTCGTGCCCGTTCCCGATACGAGCAAGGCGGCCGCCGACGGCATGGCGTACAAACTTGGGATTCCGTGCCTGGAAGGGCTTATGCGCAACCGGTACAGCGGCCGGACCTTTATCGAAGGGGGCGATTCCCGCCGGAGAAAGGCCGAGACGAAATATACGCCCCTCCCGCAGGTGCTCGAAGGCAAACGCATCTTTCTGGTCGAAGATTCGATCGTGCGCTCGACGACGATGCGCGTGCTCATCGAACGGCTCCGGACCGTCGGACACGCCAAGGAGATCCACGTTCGCGTCGCGTGTCCCCCCATTATGGCGCCGTGCTTCTACGGCATCGACATGTCGACCTATTCGGAACTCTTTGCAACCCGCTATATGATGAAGCATTACGGACTCGACGGGGTGTTCTCCGAAGACGACGTCTCCACGCGTTGGATTCTGACGCCGGAAATCGAGCGCGAGATGGCGGAGGATCTCGGTTGCGATTCGCTCCGGTATCTGCCGCCGCGCGCCCTCTCGACGGCGATCGGAATCGCGCCCATGAATCTGTGTCAGGCGTGCGTCAATCACGAGTATCCGACCGAGGCCGGATGCGAGCTTTCCAGAAAAGCGCTCTTTAATTTCGCCAACGGAAACGAAAGTTCTAAACGCACATACGAGTAACGGTTCCGCCGTCTCCGACTCACGGAAAACGCCGACTTCTCACTTTTGCAGACGCCGGCGTTTTTTATTGGTATAATGAGAACGTATAAGGACCGCGCGCCGGAACGGGAGCGCGCATATCGAAATCTATGGGAAAGAATCATGATATTCAAGAAAGACTTGCTCACGGTTAACGTCGCGCCCGACCGCGCGGAACTTGGCGCCCGAGCCGGCAAAGCGGCCGCGGAAGCGATTCGAGCCGCTATTGCCCGCCGGGGAGAAGCGCGCGTTATTTTCGCGGCCGCGCCCTCGCAGAACGAAACGCTCGCGACGCTCGTCGCGGAGCCCGGCGTCGACTGGACGAAAGTCGTCGCGCTTCATATGGACGAGTACGTCGGTCTGCCGATCGGCTCGGAGGCGCGCTTTTCGTATTACCTCAAAAAGCATTGTTTCGAGCTCGTTCCTTTCAAGGCGGTCTACTATATCGACGAGCAGACGGGCCTTACGGTCGACGAAATGAAGCGCCGGTACGAAGAGATTTTGCGGTCCGGTCCGATCGACGTCGTGTGCATGGGAATTGGCGAGAACGGGCACGTCGCGTTTAACGATCCGCCCGTCGCCGATTTCAACGATCCCGAAGCGATTAAGGTCGTCGAGCTAGACGACGTCTGCCGGCGCCAGCAGGTGAACGACGGCTGTTTTCCCGATTTCGATTCGACGCCGACCCACGCGCTCACGCTGACCGTTCCCACGCTCGCGTCGGGCGCCGTGCAGATTTGCGCCGTGCCCGGCAAGCTCAAGGCCGCCGCCGTAAAACGAACCCTGGAAGGCCCCGTCGCGACCGAATGTCCCGCGACCGTACTTCGCACGCTCCCGAACGCGACCCTGTTCGTCGACGCCGATTCTTACCCCGGCGCCTGACGCGGACGGTTCGCGTTTCTTTTTGATATGACAATATGACAGACAAAGGAGAATTTGGGTTATGACTTCTCGCCGTGATTTCATTAAGTTTGGCGCCGCCGCGACGGCGTCGTCCCTTTTCGTTCCCCGCGATCTTTTCGCCGCGTATGAAAAAGAAGCGGAAGCCGTCGGAAACGACGTCGTTCTGCGCTGCTGCATTATGAGCGACGTTCATTTTGACGGAAATCCGAAAGCGAAGGAGGTCGAGCGGTTCCGGCGCGCGATCGACTTTACCTACCGCTATTCCGCGGACCAGCCGTATAAGAATTTCGACGCGCTGCTCGTCGTCGGCGATATGTCGAATCACGGAATCGAGTCGGAACTCACGCTCTTTAAGAAGGAGATGGACGCCGCCATTAAGCCGGGAACCGACACGTTCCTGTGCATGGGCAATCATGAATTTTACGGCGGAAATCAGGAGTATTGGCAGTCGGTCTTTGGCGTCGAGCCGAACCGCCGCTACGAGCGCAACGGATTCCGGTTTATCGCCATTTCGCCGGAAAAAGGAACGATGAAGGACGGCGACTACCTCTATATGGTCGACTTCCTTGACCGCGAGCTGGCCGACGCCTATAAAGCGGATCCGGAAAAGCCGATCTTTGTCTTCCAGCATTATCCGGTCTCTCCGACCGTCTACGGCGGCCGCGGATTCGACGACTGGGGCGCCGAAGATTTCTTCGACACGCTTCAAAAGTATCCGACGGTCGTCAACTTCTCCGGGCATACGCACTATCCGATTAACGACCCGCGCTGCGCGTGGCAGGGCTGCTTCTCCGCGTTCGGGACGGGCACGCTCAGCTACGTCTGCCACGGCTGCGAAGGGCCCGGCCGGTTCCAAAAGTATCTGCCGGAAGATTCGCGCTACGCTCAGTTCTATATTATGGAAGTCCGCCGCGACAACTCGGTTACGATCTTGCCGTACGACCTCGTAACGAATTCGTTCTTCGATATCGTCTACCGCGTCGCTAAGCCGGGCGCGGTCGACTCCTACGACTACACGGACAAGCGCTATTTCAATTCCCAGAAGCCGACCTGGCGCGAAGGAACGACCGTCAAGGCTTCGTGCGTCGACGCGTATGCCGGAACCGTCGAATTCCGGCAGGCGACATGCCCCGACGTCGTTCTGGGGTATCGCGTCGATCTGCGCGAATTCGACGAAAAGAAGAACGAATGGTCCGAGTACGGCTCCCGGTATTTCTGGTCCGACTACTTCCTCAAAGATATGCCCGACGTCATTAAGGGAACGCTCCTCGACCTTGCCGACAATACGAAATACTCCGGAGAAATTACCGCGCTCAATCCGTTCCTGCGCGAGAGCGACGCGAAACTTACGTTCGAGCTCACGACGCCCGCCGACGATACCCTCCCGCCCGATAAGGACGCGCCCAACCCGAAGCCGAACTTCTACGACGTCGCGCCCGCCGACGGAAAAGCGGTCAATCGTGCGACGAACAAGTGGGGATTCGTTAAGGAATTCGAGAAGCGCGGCGAGCCGAAGATTGTGCGCGACGACGCGATTGGCGCGGACGTCTTTGAATTCGACGGGGGCGCCGATTTCTACCGCTCCGCCGTCTCGGCCGACGACTGCAATAAGCTGCGGCGCGTTACGATCGGCGCGACCTTTATGGTTCCGAAAGACGTCAAAACGCCGGGCGCCGTTTTCGGCGACACGCAGATGGGCGGCGTCGAGCTGAGCTATTCGTCGGATCAGGGCCTCGCGCTCTGGGCCTATATTAACGGGCGCTATAAGACGATCTACGCCCCGGTCGAGCACGGCAGGTACGTCGACGCGTACGGAACGTACGACGGCAAAGTTCTCATTCTGTACGTCGACGGCAAAGAAGCGGCGCGCGCCGAGGAACGCGGCGCCATTGCGCACACGACCGACGGGAGCGCCCGAGCCTTCTGCCTGGGCGCCGACACGGCCACGGGCGGCGGCGGAGAAGCGTTCTTTAAAGGACGGATCGCCCGCGCGTGCCTGTATACCTGGGCGCTGACTCCAGAACAGATCGCGAACGTGTCGAAACGCTGAAAGAGCCGAATCGGCTCGCGGCGCGGCCTGATTTCCAGATTTTTCGACATAAACAGCGCCAGAATTTGGATTCTAGCGTATAATTAGAAAAAATAAGTAAAAATTTGCGGTTTGCGGACGATTCACTCTTCCAAAGGACGCAGTTTTTTCTTAGACTGGACGCGCTTGGCGCCGGAGAACGGCTCCTCCGCCGAGCGTTTGGTTTGCGCGCGCCGCGTCGTCGCGTCGCGAGCGTCGCGTCCCTTGGGCGCGATAACGATTTAACCCTTGGAAATAAGGTTTAACCTCAGATGAAAAAAGAAATCTACGCCGACGGCGTCGGTCAAATCCACTTCGCGGGCAACATGGTTCGTTTCGACTTCATTACGCTTCAGCCGGGCGCTGAAGGCGACGCTCCGAAGCCGGAACCGTCCGAACGCGTTATTATGCCGCCGCAGGGCTTCCTCTCCATGTTCAACAGCATGCAGCAGCTCATCGACAAGCTCGTCGAAGCCGGCGTTCTCCAGAAGAACAATCCGAACGCGTGAGCGTGAACGAACCGTTGGCCGGTAATCCGGCGAACGGCGGTCTCATAAAAGCCCGATCCTTTACGGACCGGGTTTTTTTATCTGAGAATCCGGCCGGCGCGCCGATAAATCGCGATAAAAAATTTTGGCGGCAAGTTAAGATTTTCCGAGCGACCCCCTTCTCAGAAACCGATTTTTCGATATACTGCAGAACGCTATAAATCCCTATAGCCTCGAGTGTGCCGATTTCATCCGAATTTGTCGCGCGCGTCAGCGCTGGCCCCGCGTTGCGCATATCGCGGCGATTTCGGCGTTTTATAACATTGCGTCGGCGCGGTTTTCGCGCCGGCTTGGATAAACTGTCATAGACGGAGAGTACCGTGGGAACTAAGAAAACTGGAAAAGGACGACGTAAGCTCGGAAGAAAAAAGCGACGAATGCGATCCAAGATCCGTCATCGAAAAGACTGAGTTCGACGACGAACGGCCGCGCGCGCAGTTCGGTCGGCGCGGTTTTCTTTTGCGGGAACTTCGGTTCGACCCGCGCTTTGGCATACGCCTGAATCCCGGATTTTATAGGAGTCCGGGATTTTTTTTCGTCCCGGCGCGTCTAATTCGCGCGCGGACCGGTCCGGCGGACGTGCGGTCCGGCGTGCGATTTCAAAATTTTGGCGCAAAAGGGCGTCGGGCGCCTGTTGCCACGCCCCCTTTTTTTTGTTACAATCAGAAGCGTAGCGGGGGTCGAACGCGCCGCCGCCGCGCGCGTCAAATGGGCGCGCCGGCGCGTTAAGTCTGGTAAAGACGTGGAAATAGAAGCGGCGATCGGCCTTGAATTTACGTGAATCATCCCTAAGAGAAAGGGGAAAGTGTTATGGCTCTGTTCGAAATTGAAACGCCAGGACATATCGTTATCGCTTGGGCGGACGACGAAGAAGGCGCGAGAAAGGCTCTGTTGGAGAACTACCCGTCGGAAGACGCGATCCGCATTACGAAGCGGCCGCGCGACGTATGGGTTATCTCTAAGGCCGCGCTCGGAATTACCGGGCATACCGACGTTTCCGACGTCGCGCGCGAATGTCTCGCGAAAGCCGCCGGCGATAAACTGCACGCGATTCGCCTCTACATGAAGGAAACGGGCGTCGACTTGGAAAAGGCGCGCAAGACTATCGAATCGAATATCGTGTACGGGTGGTGATTCGCCGATCCGCAAACCGACCGAAATCGTCCCCGCCGCGTGTTCGAGCCCCGAATTCGCGGCGGAGTTTTTTTGCGCTCCTTGAAAATCTCTTTTGTTAATTGCAAAGCGTCTCAGGGTGTTTTACCGCGTGTTTTGCCGCGCGTCTAATTGCTTCGTTTGCTTTGGAATCGGCGGCTATTTGCGCCAGACGAGTAACGGTTACCGGACTGAGCATGGCTTCCCAACTTAGCTCGACGTTTGCCGACGGAAGCGTTTTCAGTTTTCTACTGCAGAATTGATCGTAATCCCAAGAACTTGGCCCCTTATGGGGATTCCCGTTCTTCCATTCAGGCGCGCTGAAAGCCGTTAAATCACCGGGTTTCACGTTCTTCCATTGCAACGTATCCCAAGCAGTGAGGGGTTGAATTCCCGACTGCTTTTGGAGTTTTCCGGAGGAAGGCGACGTATTCCGCCCATTATAGGGGTAATACGTCGCCTGAGCTGCAGCCATGACGCCGTCCTTTTCGCCGAACCGCCGAAAGACCGTCGGCAGGGCGACCGGTTTGTGCGGCTCAGAACGAACTACCGCGCAAACGGAGAACATCTGGTCCATAATAAGAGGATTATCCCAGAACCCCTCCTCTCCCTTCTTCTCTGCTTTTGTTCCCGCAATGACGTACAAATAACATGGAGATGAAATCACATAATTAGCGTCGTCCGTCCTGTAAGGACGTTGCTTTCCTGTGCGAAGATAGTAGGATTCGCTGAGCGTGTATCGGTATGTCCAAGCCGTTAGATACGTGGCAAAATTTGAGAATTGAAGCTTGGAGTCATATTCCTGACACAGACCGCTGCAAAGAGAATCTGCGACCGGTTGCGTGGCTCGCACCCACTGTGAGGTCGCTTCTTTTTGATAGTCAAATTCCAGACGGGGATAGCTCCACACGCTTGGATTGCCGCTGTATCCGTACTTGCCTGGTCCTAACTTCTCGACCCTGCTTGAGGCCAGACGCTCTTTTGCGAGCAGCTTTAGAGCAAGCGCGGCTAAGTCCGCCGATTTAACATAATTTTGCGCCGCCAGATATACCGCCGCCTCTGCGGCTATTCCCGCCAGGCACACATAATAAGCGATTTCAAAACTCTGATGGAACGTTTCCGCTAACGATCTTTTAAAGGAACCTCCCCAAGGGAGCTGAGGCAACTGATTTAGCGGACCTGAATTTGTCGTTCTCCACGGCTGGCTCTGACATTCGCTAAGATAATTGCTCCCAATATTAAGCGTTACTTCGTCTTCCGCAAGGACGGGCAGAAAAGGCAGCGGGGCCGTCATAATTGAGTTCGGCGGCGATAGTTGGGAAGCAACGTCTTGGACTATCGGTAAGAATGTGGTCTTTGGCGCTATCGCATAATTTGCTCCGCTTTTTTCTTCCTCTTCCTTTGGTTTTAATTGGTAAATTTCTTCTAGTTCTTCGCATGTGGCTGATATTTGCTTTCGCAGGCTGTTTCCTACAGCGGGCGCAAATTGCTTCTGGATGTGCTCAATATCTTGGTAGATATCTTTTCTCTTGGAGTGGGAACGGTTTCGACCGGGTTTTGCAATTTTTCGTTCAAGTTCAAGCAGCGTTTTACGTTCAGATTTAACGCTGCTTCCCCCCAGAGCGTTTATTGCGCTCTGAATAGCGTCCTGAGGATTTAAATTTTGTACGTTAGAGAGTTGCTCAATCGCTTCGGAAACGTTGCCTATCGCTTCATCCATTTCTGAGATTACCGACGACAGGCCTTCTAATTTGGAATCTAAGCCGTCAATTTTATTCTCTATCTCCGAGAAATCAAAATCGAGATCTTTGGTTTGACCTTTAATCACCTCTAATTTCTCTTTCATTTTTTTGAGCGATTCTTTAGTTGTTTTGATTTGTGCTGATCCCTTCTCCAGCGATTGTTTACCAGAGGAAGTCGCCTGCGACGACGTAAGGCTGTCTCCCGCTTTGCCAAAATTTTTAGAAGAGGAATCAAGGGAACTATGCGAAGAATTTGCGTTCGTCTTGGCGTTTTCCATAATACTCGACAGGTCGTTGAGGTCAGATTCATTCGCTTCATGACTTTTAAAATCAGTAAACCTGTTCTCTAGCTCCTCGCATATAACGTTGAGATCTTTCTGTACGTCGTCCATTTCTGAGGACTGATTTGAAACGTTGCCTCCTACTTGTTTTAGCGAGTTGTCTATTTTTTTCTGAAATTCCTCTCCAGAAGGCATTTCATCCAGCGAATTCAAGTAGGAGTCCATATTCATAAAAGAATTGATCCCCAAAAAGAAATCTTCCCCTTCGTGTATGATTCTGCCGGCAATAGGACAGAAGAATAATGATTTATCACTGTCTCCCTCTCGAATAAGCCATGTTCCTAACATCTTACATTGTAAAGCTTTGGCTAGTTGGTATTTTAACGTTACTTTGGAATCGTAAACGGCCGCTCCCGCATAATGTTTACGGTCGTTCTCGAAGGGATAGTATTCGTCTGTAAAATCGTTGATCAGATTTCTAATATCGCCTTTTTGTTCTTTTTTAGGATTAGGCGCGTCTGATCTGACGTCGCCGCTGTTCAGATAGCTGTCAATTTCTCGCTCTTTCGAGCATGACTCGAAACTAATTTCCGGACCCGCCAAAGCATTGTGCACGACGGCATAAGCTGTCTTTTCACCCATTAGGTGATTAAGAGAAGAGACTGTGTTCATGCCTCTTGCGGACCATATGGCGGAAGAATAAGCGAAAGAGTCGGCCACATGTTGAATTCTTTCCCTTTCAATTGTTTCTGCCGCCATATTCGTCATGTACCCTACCATGAGAAAGAGGCACAACACGGCAATCAGCAACGAAATAATCGTTCCGCCTTCTTCATTACGGTGGAAGTTAACGGCATATTTCCATAACTTTACACGCAACACATTATTTTTTTTCACCGTAAGTCGGCGCCGTTTGCTGTATTTTTTATATGGAACATTCTTCATGAAAGGTTTCCTTTCTGCCACGCCGTCGTGCAGAGTTGTTTTATTGGCTCTTGCGTTGCAAATCTCTTTTGGGGGTAAACAGTAGTGTGACCGTCAAAGAATTCTTCTTTGGAAATACGCTCAGCTTCTGCTGTTTCTCATATCTTATTTTAGTTACAATCCCCAAGGGAGCGCCACGCCAAGAAAACCCGTATTGTTGCGCGGACATTCTGCCTGGACGGAGGCCTCGGCGTGAATCGACGCAACGACGGCTTTTCCTGATTTCTTTCCTCCAAACAGTCTTCCAACGAGCGCGATGCGGTATGGCGCTTCATATGTGACTCTTGCGGTTATTAGTTTCTGGCAAGCCATTTCCTTAGAAGGATTTTTACCTTGCGGCGATTGGGTCAAAAGGGCGACGCTTACCCGATTCTGCGCGCTTGCGTACCTTGCCGTTACACACTTTTGGTTAACGGTTTGCGGCGCGTCGCCGAAGAGTTTTTGAGTTCCGGTCGGAGCCGGATCGTCAACTCCTTTAATATAGTCGGCGTACGCCCTATAGTAAGCCTTTCCGCCAAGCGTCTCTTTTTGATTGTCAGGATCAAAGGCTCCGGCAAAGGGGACAATGGCTTCAACGGCCGCTTGCTGCGCCTTCATTTTTCCTCTTAACGTAACGAGTTGTCCGGGCAGCGGTCTTTCGCTTGGATGCTTGACGGCGGTTCGTACCGCGGCCGCGCGCGCAGCCGCTTGAGCGGCGCGTACCGTTCCAAATTTTGCGACCAGCAGGAACGTCATTTCAAGAGCGACGCACATAATTGTAAGATAAACGGGGAGAATCATTACAAAGCTAAAGCTGTACGTCGCGCCCTCTTCGTCTAAGAGGAAACGCTGCAACCGCATGTTTTTCCGACTCTTTGAAATTTTATTAAGCGCATAGACAAACCCAGTAAAAGCGAACGCGCAACCGACGAGAAGCGCGAGAGCAAACGTCGTCTCCGCCGCGGCGCTATAGAAGTTTAGCTCTGAGTAATTCATGACATGCACCTGAATTTGTATTTTCAGTAAATGATCCAGCTTAAAAGGATAGAGGACAGGTAATAAAACGCCTTAATCGATTTAACGAGGTATACGAGCAATCCAATAGAGATTGGAACGACGACCGCTCCTAACATGACATATTCTAAACTTGCGGCCCCGCGTCTTCGTAATCTTCTTACTCTGCTCTTTGTCATGATTTACTCTCCATCGACGAATTCAACCTGAAACACGCCGTCAGTTTGACGGAGGCTGCGTTCCTCTGTTCGTTCTTCTCCAGAATTGGGTAAATCGAGAGGAATGTCGACATTTGCCTCTAATTCTTTAAAAAACGCCTCCGCGTTCGCGTCCGCTTCTCTAAGCGAGAAAACGGAACGTTTTAGATTAACTACGCCGCAAATAGCGTAAATAAACGCGCTCGCGAGAAGGAAAAATATAAAGGCAAACCGCAACCGCGGCGCGAGGCCGGGCATGACGGCGCTTTTTTTCGACGTCTGTTTACCTTGTTTAACGGATTCCAACGTCGAGTTTTTCTCCCTTTCTTCGTTTAGTTTACTCATTGTCCGGTTTTTCCCCCTGCATTAGGTTCCCAGTTCGTTACAAAACAATTCATACAGGGGCTATAAGGACTTTAGCCTGTTCAAAATCAACAAGAGAATGCCAACCAGAGCGAGAGCGGCAATCCCGACGCAAATGGCAATTCCGAGTTTTTGCGCGCCCGTTTTGATATTCTGCGCGTCTAACTCCATTTTATCCCTAGGGGACTTGGAAGCTCTAAGTTTCTTTTCGGATTCCCCGCGCTGTCGGCGGTTTGCGCCTGATGATTCTGAAAGGTCTCCCGGTTCAATCGGTTGTGCGTCGAATTCTTTTTCCTGAAACGACGTTTTGGGATATCCGCCCGCCCGTTTCGGGGGGAGCGCTTCGTTGTTTTCCGAGGGATTGTAACGGATAAACTCGGAAGCGCGTTTCAGACTGTCTACGAATTCTCCGCAAGTTTCGTAACGGTCTTGCATTTTCTTTGCGAGACCGCGTAGAAGAACGTCGTTAACTTCTTTCGGCAGCCCCGATATTGGTCGGGGATTTTCATAGACGGCCGCGCTTCGAATCGCGTCAGGACTTCCCTTATAGAACGGAGGATTGCCTGAATACAGTTCATACGCAATGACTGCGAGCGAGTATAGATCTGTTCTTCCATCCTGTTTTTTTCCAAGCCACTGTTCTGGCGGCATATACAGGTAAGTGCCGCTTCGGCCGTTATCAATATTCTTTTTCGATATTGAAGCAAGCCCAAAGTCGATGAGGTACTCTTTAGTTATTGCGGCCCCTTCGTAGACCAGGAAAATGTTAGACGGCTTTACGTCGCGATGGATAATTCCCTGTCGGTGAGAGTAATCGAGCGCGTTAGCGATCGGTTTTAAAATAACAGGAATCGGTCGCCAGGGAAACCGCCCGAAACGCTTCCTGTTGTAGTTAAAAACCTCGTCAAGCGAACAGCCGTCTAACCACTTCATCGTGAGGTACAGACCATATTTGGAATCGTATTCCAGTCCGTAACTCGGACAAATGTTCTCATGAACGAGGTCGTATGTAATGCGAAAGGAATCTTGCGCGCGTTTCATTTCCGATTCTACGCCGACAAGTTCCGCCGATATAAATTTAAGGGCGACCCAGCGTCCGCCAACCAAGTCCCACGCTTTCCACACCTCGCCCATTCCGCCGCTTCCCGCAAACGAATGAAGTTTGTACTTTCGCCCCAGCACGAGTTTTGGCTTGAGTGGCGGAGGTTGTATGCCGAGTAATTTTTTTACGTTATTTAGGGAAATCATGCGACGCCTTTTGGTTTGGGGGCCGGAACGCCGTTGTTTAGGACGGTCAGGTATTCCTTCTCTTCAACAGTGATATAAAGAAAAAGACAATCCCTAAAAAGAGGGAGACAAACGCGCAGGAAAGGTTGATCAAAACAACAATTCTCGCGGCTTGCGTCTGCGCCTCGCCATTGTGATAATTGCGTTCAATAAACAAAGCTCCGCCGACAAAGACGAGCGTTGCCAGAATGAGTCCCAAAACTGTGAACACTCTGCTTTTGCCGGTTTGATCCTGAACGCCTGAATCGGGGACTGAATTAACGAAATAACTGTCGTTATAGGAGTTGTTTTCGTCGAATGACTCCGAGGAGTCTGACGGCGCAAACGATTCATAGGGCTCGTAGCCAAATTCGGACGGGGACGTCGCGGCCAGATAGTCCTCTGTGTCGACGAAAGAAGATTTACCGTCTTCTTTGTTGGCAAATCGACTCTCGTCGTTGTAATACTCGATATCTGAATCGGGAGCTTTGAGTGTGGGCGGCATAAGAGGCGGCGGCTGAACTGCCGGGCGCCGCAAACTTTCCGAATTGGCGAGCGTAGAAGCAAAGTCGAATTTCTTAAAATCTTCCGTCGCCCTTCGATCTCCCTGTTTCATTGCCAACTCAAGCCAGTAGGCAGCCTGTTCGTTTTGACGGTTGGCAAGTAGGATTCTAGCAAGTTTATATTGGGCTTTAGCCAAACCTCTCATTGCGGCCTGATAATAGAACTCATAAGCTTTTTCTTGATTCTGCTGGGTTCCCCAACCGAGTTCATACGATTTGGCAAGTTTGTACAGCGCGTCCACGTCTCCTTCTAAACCGGCTCGTCTCAACCAGTAAAAGGCTTCCTCTTTGGAGTAGATTGTGCCAAATCCCTGACCAAAGCATTTTGCAAGTTCGAGGAAGCTTTTTACGTTTCCGCGCATCGCCTCTCGATAAATGGAAGCGTATTGGATTTGAGTTGGCGACGCGTTAATTGGAAGGGTTTCCATGGCGAAGAGAAGTTTAACCCAATCTTCCGCGGCGTTTTGTTCATCCAGTAAGGTGATTCTGCAGGGGACTCCGGACGCGTCTGCAAGACTGTTTTTGACAAACGGAATAACCGCTCCCGGTCCGATAGCGACGATTTCATAAGACTTTCTTTGCAAGACGGAACCAATTTCCGCAAAAAAAGGTTCAAAAAGAACTTGACGCAACGAGTCAAAATAGTTCTGCCATCGTCTTTCCAAGTCGTTCTTTACAAATAAGAATCTTCGGCCCGCGCATTCTCCTTTATAGTCGCTTCCTGTTTTGCCGGCAATTTGAACGGCCTTTGCGAATTGGAGTTCAAGTTGAATTTTGAATTTTTCAAATTCCGTATCGTTCGGACTGGCCGCTATTCTCCGTTTTATTGTTTTTTCGGAGAGTTTGTTGAGCATAAATTCCAACCCCAGATAAGACCACGCGGGGTCGACCCCTTTATGCTTGGCGTCGATGGGAGCATATCCGTCTCCAAGCTTTTGAAACAGGGTAAGAGAAACGTATCCATAGGACAAATCGCACAGAGCGACGTAGTTTTCCAACGGTCTAACCAGCGAGATTGCATTAATGGCGACGGTCCCTTTGTCTCGAAATTCAACCTGTGTAAATCCTGACTGTTTAGCGGCTTCGGTTAAACAGTTTCTCAGATTGTCGGCGTCGCCGCATACAAAAAAACACGTTGAAACGTCCCCTTCCTGAAAATAACTTTTTTCACATACTGATTTAGCGTGCGTTAATGCGGCTTTTAACAGCGAGACGTAGGGAATCTTAATTTCAGTTCCGGGCAGCGTGAACTTTTCATTTGTCTTAATATTTGACAAATTCACGACAAAGAGCCGCTCGGAGTCTTGGGGAGACAACGTGTTCGGATGCTCGCAAATTGAGACTTTATCCGAATTCGCGTCGTATAGAAACGCGTTATAGAACGTAAATGTTTCGAGAGATCGCGTATTCTCCGGTTTTAAAGCGACGCTTGTTGTTAATTGACCGTAATCGACGGCAATCCAAGGAGTTTCCGGCGTAGGCATGATATTTTTCTCACTCCTCAACGTTGTTCACGTTGTTCGCATGAGGTTGCTCGACGCTAACGTCTTCCGTTAGCGGTTTACTTTTTAATCAACCGAAGCTCGCGAGACGGCGGTTTCGACATTTGAAGGAGGCGTTAGGAGTTTCGCGTAATTATCTTCGGTTTCTGTCAACAGGGCGTACGCATAGTCTGAGCGAGCGTTCAAACTTCTGCGAACAGCGTCCTTAACGTCAAATTTCAAGTTGTCAAAACGCTTAACAAACATTTTGACAAGTTCCTCTTTTGACGGCAGGAATTCGCCGTCAAGCTCCTGAATGGACGCCGCTAGAATCTGAGGATCTGAAACAGAGCGCGGTTCTCGCGCGTTTTCTCGAACTGTTTCCCCAAATTGGCGAACCGAGTCGACCAAGTCGACGATTAAACTGTTATTTGCTTCAAGTTCGGCATCCCTTTGGAACGATTCCAGATTAGCCGTCGTCGTTTCGCATTTAAGGCAGAAATTCAAATATTCCCAGTACATTTTGCCGATCTCTGTTTCCCTGTTTTCCGGTTCTTCCACAGGGTTTTTTACGGCGTTTTTCGAATACTGACGGCGCATGAGCTGTAATTCAAACGCCTGAAGTTCGGCAAAACGCTCTCGAATATTATCGTTTCGTGAAGCAGCGCCTTCTTTAAATCTGATAAACGAGTCGATTGTGTTTTGATATGTGTTTTCGCTTTTTGCAAAAGAATCCAGTTGAGAGAGTCTCAGTTCGACGCATAAGAGGCGGTAAGACGTTTGTTCTCTACGTACGTCTGAATTGGAAAGAATTGATATTTCCTGTTCCAGTTGAAGTAAGTTCTTTCTAACTTCTAAGAAAACAGATTTTACAAGCGACTCGTTTCTGTCGCTCTTAATTCGCGCGTCGAGCAAAGAAATCATAAAACCGTATCTCGCAATCATTGTTACGGCTAACTCGGCGTGGTCAAATTCCTTAGAATTCTTTGGAGTGAAACTGGCTCCTCTGAGAAGAGCGTAATAAGTTGGCGAAAGTTCAGATTCCGATCCTTTAGAGGGTTTGAGCGCGTTAACGTCGGAAACCAAACACGCTATATTGAGTTCTTCCTGCGCTCGAACGACGTTTTCCCAAAAATCCGCGTATATCCACGGATCGTCGCCGCGAGTTTCGCGTTCTATTTCAGCGACGTTTAGCAAAGCTTGCGCGGTTTTTTCCCATAATCCCTGCGGACGGAAATCTAAGAAAACCGGACGTTCTCTGATAATTTTTTGCGCCGCCAAGTCAATGAAATTAAGAAGACTGTCCCGAACGTCTTCAAGCGAATTCGGTTCAACAGGCAAGGAGTCTTTCGAAGCTATTCCGTCAGTTTTACCTGCGTCGTTCTGACGAAACTTGTCTAGATAGCAAAAGAACTGATTTGCGCAGCGTGTATAGTTGAGAGCGCCATTTTCGAAAGAAAACTCAGTCCATTCCTGCGGAATCGCCGTTAACAAACGGTATATTTCTTTTGCGACTTCAAATTCTTCTGTTTCCAGCGAATGCGAGACGACTGGAACCGTCAGAGCGATCGGCGATCCAACGCTCGGATAAGAAGGCAATTCCGGAACAAAACCGTCGAGGTACACGCCTACGCAATACGCGTCTTCCGGCCATTCAAGAGGTTTTTTAACAGAGGTTTCTGATACGGCGTACTCTTTTCCGTTTCTGAAAACATGAAACGGTTCGTCGAGATTAGCTCCTTTAAGATCGACGTTAATTTGCCTTTGGTTAAGTTCAATTCGATCAAGTTTTTGAGCGCCTGCAGGATCGATAGCGACAATCTTACCAGACTTGTCCTTTACCGTAGCGAATCGGTAAGTATCAAACCCTTGCGCCTGAATTTCATACGTTGCTTCAACGTCGGGAAGAAGCCACCGCGTGTCTCCGTTAGCGGCAGTTTTTTTATCGATTTCAGTATTACCGTCTTTTTCGATTTTATACACTTGCGCGTACGTCAAAATCTTTTTGTTAACGCCGCCGTATGCGGAATCTTGGACTATAGGAAGCTCCGTCCAGCTGAACGTCGGTTTTATTCTGGAAACGAGGAGCGCCGAACCTACGACGATAACGCCTGCGAGGAGCGGCAGCAGGAACAGCGGCGCTATCGACTCTTTTCCAGAAGTCGGTTTAGGCGTCCGCGCGCCTGCTTTAACTTTTGACTGTTTGGAACTCGGCGTTTTTTTACCGAACATTCCGCTGGAGTTCTTGGAATTCTTTGAGCCTTTGGACGTTTTAGAACTCTTAGATCCTTTGGAACGTTTGGAACCTGTTTTACTGGAAGACGTTCTCTTTCTTTCGACCAATCCTTCCGCCTGACCGGGAACGGCGTTGCTGAGAAAATCCCAGTTTTCCTCGTCGAAATCCTCCTCGTCTTCCTCTTCTTCGTTTTCGTCGGACAGCTCTAGTTCAGCGACTCCTCCTCCTCTTCGAGTAACCGTAATAAACCCCTCCTGATACTCGTCTTCTTCGTTGTCTTCTTCTATGAGAAAGGAATTCTCCGGGTCTTCGGCGCTGAAATCTAGCATAGCGAGAATTTCATCCGAGGTTCCAATTCTTTCCTTCGGAAGCCTTCTCAGCATAGCCGTTAACGCTTCCTCCAGGTCCGGAAGGATCGTCGGAATAATCGTCTTTATGGGCGGAAGTTCTTCAGTAGTCGCGCCTCCATGAATAGCGAGCCAGTCCGGTTCGTTCATTTGAAGTTCCGAACTGAAAAACGATTCAAACTTTTCGCCGGCAAGCATTTCAAGCGCGATGAAACCGAGCGAATACAGGTCGCTTTTAGGGGTGATTCTCCCAAAGTCGTTGTTGCATACTTCCGGCGCGCAGTATTTGGGACAAAGATTTGGGGCAAGGACGACATGTTCCCATTCCGGGCCTAACGAAATAAACAGTTTTACAGGCCACTCGGTAATATTGCCCTTTTTGCGCCACGCTTTTTTGGGTAGAAAAAACATGCCGGGATTGACGTCGCCGTGGACGAAGCCAACTCGCTGAAACGCGGCAAATGTTTTAAGCGTCTTGAATAGAAAGGAGCGGACTTCCGACTGCCTGAACGCTCCGTGCCGATCCATGTAATTCTGGAGCGACTCGCCCTGTTCTTCGGTTATAATTGCGTTGTTGGATCTATCGAAATCCTTGATTCGAACGAGACCGTCCGTTCTAACGCTGGCGAGCTTCCTTGCGAGATCCCATATTTTTTCATCTTCGAAATGGAACTTCAGCGCCCAAACGTTGCCGTCTACTTCACGGTCGATTGCGTTGAATAATTCTCCCCAAATCGACTTGGTTGGCTTTAAACCCGCTTCGTCTAGAATCGGGTCTAAGATCATGTATCTTGCCATTGTTCTGTCCCGCAAGTTAAGCGCGTCTTCTTAAAACGCGATAACTAACTGTATGTATTAAGTAGAAGTTCGTACCGCTTTGCGTGGTGGAGAGAACTTCATTTCTAAGGTTTCCTATCCGACAGGCAGACGGTCGTTCGCGCCATCTTATTGTTCTCCTTCGAGTTCCTGTTCAAGTTTATCGATTCGGGATTGGATATAGAGCGTCGATATTTGATACGGTTTGGCGTCGACTTCTTTATTTCCCTCTTGAGCGTAGCGAACGTACATGTTGTTAAGCAGAATTTTGTATCCTCTTCGCGCCGTCGACGGTCTAATTTGTTCCGAGAAGAAACAGTCTTGGAAATTTTCCGCAAGCTGCGTTTCTCGGTAAGGGGCTCCTTCTTTCAAAGTGGAGAAGACGTACTCGGGAGTAAAGGACGCGCCGTCGCTATCGACTCCGTTTCCGTTTGGCCCCGAAGAAGAATAGATCATGATGCATGCCGCAACGGCAAGACATATGATGATGACGCTGAGCTCCGTTGTTTTCTTAGGATCTTTTTCGCTCTTCTTTTTTTTCTTTGTCTCTTTAGGGTTGGCTGCCTGATCGGGCGTTTCTGCAACCGTTTTAACTTTTGCCGTTCGTTTAGAATCTGGTTTTGATCCAGTTGTTCTTGATCCGGAAGGGATCATTGCCGTTTCAGAAACGGCGAAAGTCCTCACATTTCTACTAATCTTAACCGGTCTCTCGGGCGCCCGTAATCGCTGTTCTTCTTCCGGTTCTGAAATCTTCCTTTCGTCTTCATCTGCCAAAACCAAGTAGACGACGCCGCCAATGTTGAGGGTTTTTCCGACTTTCCACAACGCGGTTTCACCGTGCGAGAGAGGCCGTTGATCGAGTTGAAGACAGTTAGAGGCTTGACAGCGAATTCTCACCTTTCGCTGTTCATCGACGACGATCATACACGCTATTTGAGGAAGATCTTCGTCTTTTAACTCAAGATCGGAATCAGAGGACGAGCCAATTTGGGTGTACTTCCTCGTGATTCTAAAACGCCTCGCCGACGTCGTTCCGTAGGTTGTGTTGATGATCAGCGCCATTTTGTATTCTCTATTTTTGTTTGGGTTTAACAGTCTTTCGACGACCTCACGCTAACCCTAAAAGGTAAACAAACTCGTTCCAGAACCCCAGCGCGGCTCCGGCCGCTCCGATGAAAAAACTTGCGCCCATGGGCACGTAAATTTTCCTTTTGCCAGCGGCGGCGGTAATTGAGTCAACGACGTAGTTCAGTTCGTTCGAAACAGGGATCGTTAAACTCTTACCGCCTTGGCGCAATTTGCCGCTTGGAGCGGCGGCCCCGTCAAGAGCGTTGTCCAAACGCTCTTGCGGTTCGTTCTTCTCTCTTTGCCTCAACCGTCCGAAGCCGCGAGCTGCGATTTCCAACAGCGCGTATCCGCAGGCGAAGAGATAGGTTGCGCACATTGCCTGGAAACCGTCGCTGATTCCAAGTCCAAATCCGATAACCGCGGCAATTTTTACGTCTCCCGCGCCTCCCTGTCCGAGCGCAAAGGGAACAATATGCACTGCAAAACAGAACGCCGCGCCGACTAGCGAAGAGACGGCGGCGACGCCGAATGATTCTGGGAATCCGATTCTCCCAGCGGCGTTTTCCGGCGTCCACGCGCTGACAATCAGAGCCGCAACCAAGATTAAAAACGCCGGATAGGTTACGACGTTCAGTATCTTTCGCGTTCTGTAATCGGTGACGGCGGAGATCAAACACGCGCTGAAAACAACTCCTGAACAGAACGTGCCCATACGGTAGGGCAGGTTCTGCCCCCAGAGTGCGAAAGCGACTCCGGAACCGCAGAGAACAAGCGTTGAAAGCGCGTAGCCGACGGCTCTGTTAACCATATCTTTCTACTAAAACTCCATGCAACACGGCGCGCGTTGACGCGGAACAAAGCGCCGACAATCCTTAAATGGCTCCCGACGAACGAATCGCTTCGAGGATAAAGGGGGAAATAATTATCAGCAAGCATGCGAGCATAATCACAAGTCCCGGATAAATAATCTTGACTTGCGCTTCGCCGGAAGCCTTTTCTCCCCATTGCTGGCGGTTAAGTCGCATCTGTGCCGCCTGTTCCGCCAAGGCGTCGGCTATCGGCCGCCCAAGTTCGTCTGCTTTCATAATTGCAAACGAGAGTTCGTCGAAAGACGGATCGCGCATACGTTCTGCAAGACTCTCTAAGACGTCGCGTTGCGTTTTGCCAAATTTTGAGTCGTTGTATGCGCGATTAAAAACTTCGCCAATCGGATGGTCTGTTGTCTCTTCGGCTACGGTGCGTATAGAATCGACGAACGAACCGCTTCCCAACCGTACCAAAGCCATGATATCAATAGCAAACGGCAGTCGGTAAATAATTCTGCGTTTAACGTTCAACGCTTCTGATTTGAAAGAATCGACAATAAGGCTATAGTACGCAAGCCCGAATAAAGGGCCGAAGATAACGCCGTTTATACCCGCGTAAAATGGGAGCAAACAGGAAACGACGACCCCGAAAATTACGGCCTCTGTTTTTTTGACAGCAAGAAACAGAGACGCGTTCCATGGAGGAAGCATTCCTTTGAGGTCAAGATAATGCTCGAACTCGTCAATTGCTTTGTCATTTCGGAATTTAACCTCGAAGTCCCTGACCAGCGGTTCAAAGTTTCTGAAAACAAACGACTTTTCGCGAATCTTAACGAGTTGCTGTATATCGTAGTCCGCATTGTTCTTTTGTTGTTCGCCAATCTGCTTTGATTTGACCGTGAGCCCTGTGACGAAAAAGGTCGCGTAAAATACGGCGAACCCCATGCACATCGCCGCTAAACTCAGCAGCGGATCGACGCACAGGAAGGCGAGATTCGCGAGCCACGGATAGGGGGACGCGCGCAGCAACATTTCAAGACGCGTCAGATCAAATTCCGACAACCATTCGCTTAGACCGAACAGCGTTTCCATTGCTTGACTCCTTAAAACTCCAAGCCCGTGATCTTTTGCGCCCAAATATATCCGGCATATGTGATAATCGTCGCTGTGAGCAGAATAAACTGTCCTGCGAGGGTAGAGAACATCAACCCAGTTCCCGCGGGATTCATGAGCGCGGAAAGAGCAAGGAAAGCGGCCGGCGTGGCGGCGAGGATGTTTGTCGTCATTTTGCCCGAAGACGTGTCTGCTTCAAGTTTTCGATCAAGTCGCCGATTTTCCGAAAGACTTTTTTTAATCTCCTGCAAAGTTACGGTAACGTCGCCGCCTCGCTGTTTATTGGTAGTTAACGCCGTGACAAAAATCGAATACTCTTGAAACTGAATTCTCGATTTTGAATCGTTTAAGACGCGATCAAACACGCGTCCTCTTGCGCATTCATAGGAGATGCGCCGAAATTCGTCGCCGAGCGGAGCCTTGAGTTCGTTGCCCGCGGCGTCAAAGGTTTGCTCGAGAGACATGCCAGTCTTGATGGTGTTCGACATCATTGAAATGGCGCCAATGAGTTGCTCTTTAAGCGTAATATTTCTTTTGTGCAGAAGTCTGATGAGAACCTGCTTTGGAATGACGAAAAGAATGAACGCAACGTTAATTCCCAGAAGCGGTTTCATTGAAACGATCCCAAGAAAAAGCGCGCAACCAATCGACAACCCCCAAATTTTCAGCCAAAATTCTAACGCAGGGAGATCGTAGGAAATCTTTTTAAACTCTTTAAGGATAGATTTTAAATGGTTTCTGGAATATTTAACCCAGAAATAGGAGGCCGGTTCGACCATGAGTCCTATTGAAACCGCCGTTAGAGTCGCGATGACGGCGACCGTCCAAGAGGGAAGACTCGTAATATCAAAATCCATGGCTTGAACCTTTACCTGTTTTCAGTTCATTCTATCGTTGAGCGCAAGTTTTCATGAACCTAGCTTCTAAGGCTTGTCTGGAACGAACACGCCGAGCGTTTCTTTTACCTGTTCTTCCATTCCGCGTTCAAAGGGCGCTTTGGCAAACGTTGGCGAGTATCCCGTTCGCTCTATTTTGCCTATGATATTCCCCTTGGAATCAACGCCTTCACGTCGGAAACGGTAGACGTCCTTAAAAACATACTGATTCTTCTCGTCCAGCCCGCAGCATTCGGACACGTACTGTAAACGTCTGCTGCCGTCAGAGAGTCTAGCGGTCTGTACGACCAAGTGTACGGCGGAAGCAACCTGCATTCTTGCGACGTAGACAGGAATCTCGACGTCGCTCATAAGGCTGAGTGTCTCGAGGCGAATTGCCGCGTCGCGCGGCGTGTTGGCGTGTACCGTCGTTAGCGAACCTTCATGACCTGAAAGCATTGACTGAATGAGGTCAAGCGCTTCTCCGTGACGGATTTCGCCGACGACAATTCTATCGGGCCGCATTCGCAGGGTATCGATAAAGAGCTCTCTAATTGTTACGCCAGGCTGCGTTTTAGAGAGACGCGGCTGCGCTTCCAAATAGACGGTGTGGGGCTGATTGAGCTGCAGTTCGGAACTGTCTTCAATAACGATAATGCGTTCTTCATCTGGAATCGCGGTTGAGAGCGCGTTGAGAAGGCTCGTTTTACCGCTGCCCGTTCCGCCTGAAATAACGATGTTTTTGTGCAGCTTAACGGCAAGCTGGAGAAACTCCGCGACTTCCGAAGACATCGTTCCGAAGTTAACCATTCGCTCAAGACTGAAAGTAGACTTTTTGAAACGCCGAATGGAAATGCATACGCCTTGGCGCGAAGAGGGCGGAACGATAATATGTACGCGCGAACCGTCCGGAAGTCTTGCGTCGACGCTGTGGCGAACGCCCCCGATTCGGCGGCCGGAATACTCTGCTATATTGGCGGCGGCCGCTTCGAGCGATTCATTGGAGGGGAAACCCGCTCCCTCGAAAAGATGGAGCTTTCCCTTTTTCTCGTAATAGACTACTTTAGGACCATTGACAAGAATATCTGAGACGTCGGGGTCGTCCAAAAGCTCGGCGATCGGACGCAGGAAGAAACGAACGGACTTCTCGTATATTTCCTTGATTCCGTTTGTGTCTGTTATTTGATTGGGATCGCTCATGGCTTAGGTTTATCTCTTCAGTCTTCCGGATGAATTGTGGGCGTTGAAACCGGCGGAATTTGGCGTTAAAAGTAAAATTTTTCCAAATCGAGCCAATTTCTTGCCAACAGGGTGTTCATGTATGTAGGGAGGCTTCCCGTCGGCTGCAAAACGGCCATATCGTCAGAATCAGAAGTCAGTTTGAAAATATCTCGGAGTACAAATTCTCCCGTCTCCGGGTCGATATCGGTAACTTCAACGATCTGTGAGACGCAGCGCCTGCCGTTTCTCATCCGTTTAAGTTGGACTATTAAATCGATCGCGGAAACGATCTGACGGTCAATTGACTCAATAGGCATCTTTGCGTCGGACTGCAGTACGAGCGTTTCCAACCGTAACGCCGCGTCATGAGCCGTATTGGCATGTATGGTTGTGAGAGACCCGTCGTGTCCTGTGTTCATTGCCTGAAGCATATCAAGCGCTTCTCCTCCGCGGCATTCTCCGACAATAATTCTGTCGGGCCGCATACGCAGCGCGTTGCGAACGAGGTCGCGAATAGTATAGGCTCCAAGTCCTTCAGAATTAGCAGCTTTCGATTCAAGTCTCACGACGTGACGTTTTGCGATCCGGAGTTCCACAACGTCTTCGATGGTGACAATTCGTTCCCCGTCCGGTATGAAATCGCACAGACAGTTCAACAGCGTCGTTTTACCGGTGCCCGTTCCGCCTGAGACAAGAATATTTTTTCGAGCGAGAATAGACGCTTTGAGAAATTCTGAAGCTGACGGCGTTAATGCCTGAATTTTGGGATTCTCGACAAGTTCCTTTATTGATAGGCGCTTTTGAGGAAACCGTCGAATAGTAAGACACGCTCCGTCCACCGCGATCGGATCGATGACGGCGTTGACTCGACTGCCGTCAGAGAGGCGCGCGTCTACGAGAGGACGCGACTTGTCGATCTGACGGTTGACGCGCGTAACGATTCGATTGATGACGTCTTGCGTGATTTCTTCAGAAAAGAATCTTCTGCCGGAAAGGGTTATTCTGCCCTGTTTTTCAATATAGATCGTTTTATAATTTACGACCATAATTTCCGTAACGACTGGCGTCTGGAGGAGATCTTCAAGAGGACCGTAGCCAAAGAGCACGTCCTTAAGGGTCTTTTTGAGATAGCGTGAAGCGAGATAGTTAATAAAAGCCACGCCTCCGCTGATAGCCTTTTCTGGCATGGAGAACCACTCGTTCCAGAAATTCTCTTCGACTGAGGCGAGAGATTTTGCCAAGTAGTCGTCGTATTCTGAACTGTCCTCTCGTGGCGCTTCCGGAATATTGAGTTTCTTTCTTGCAATGTATCTCGCAACGTCGCTGAGTTGTTTTTCCAATCCAATTTTTGCTGAGAGAAAACGGCTGTAGCTCTTCGACTGATCGTCAAAGAGATCCGACATCACGTTCGAGTTGCCCCTTCCGACGCCTTTGCCTTCAAGGAGCATGTTTTGGATTTGTCCTTGAACGCTCATACCCGCCATAAAGAAAGCAAGTTCTTCCGATTCTCTGTCGAAAAGGCCGTACTTTTTGGCGATTTCCTCGAGACCGACTTCCACGTTGAGGAGCAGTTCGTCGCTAATGTTTTCGCCCCGCGCGTTTACGAAAGCGCGGTCGTCGCGCATTTGTCGGAGGATTTCAGAGTGCGTCTTTTCCGCAAAATCGGTTGTGGCGTCGTTGAGACGGGCGACGCGCTGAATGTGCTTTTCCCCAAGTACTTTGGGAAAGTGCATCTGTATTTCGTAGCGCTGCCCAATTTTGAGATTAACCTGATTGTCTAGCAGAATCTTTTGGTTTGCAGAAAGTAAAACGCCGTTTACTTCAAGGAATTGAGACGCGTAGGGAGTAAGCTCCCACGCGTCTCCAACTTTCTCAACCGAAGCGACGACTTCCGGTATTGTCGCGCCTGAAAAGGATATGTCGCACGGTTTACGCCCTATACGAAAGGACGGTAAACGTCCGATTTCGACCGACCAATCTTCTGAACGCAGTTTGTCGTAACATCGCGCGATAACGTCGGGCTCCATGTCAAGCGAAATTCCTTTCTTCTCAGTCTAATTTATGCTAAACCCTCGTTCTTTGAACTTGAGTTTCCCGCGTTTCGCTACATCTTGTTGATTTCTGCTTCTGTGAGAGTCGCAGTTTCGACAACGAAACCGACTCTGGCCCCGCCGTTTGCCCACTCCTCCTCTGCGGCGACTCCGTTCGGTAATTTGATTTTTATGCCGTCTGCCGCCGAAAAAACGCCGGCGTCAGTCGATTCAGACTGAGAACGTAATCTGACCACAATATTCTTGATTTTAAACTCTTCCGCGTCGCGCCGCGAATCCTTGGCTGCGTCCAACGTCGAAAGCTCAATAAGGCGCCGAGTATCCTCCGAAAACTCCAGCGTCGTCCCTTTCCCGCCTTGAACGTATTCGGGCTTCACCGTAACAGAACTGTCGTCGGCCTTCAGAACGAGAAAATTACCGAAGACGGTATAATTCGGCGCGGGCGGCGCGTCGAGCGTAAAGTCGAGTTGGGGTATGACAGGCGTCCACGCCTTGACGTCACGCGACAGCTTCTTGCCTGCAAGAAAGTCGCGACTGGCTCCAGGACCGATTTTATGAAAGGTTTCGTCAAAAGCTTTGCGTGTCGCTCCAAGGTTTGAGGAATTGAAAACGGCAAGATCAATTTTTACCGCGCTGAAATCGTCGGGGCGAACAAGTTCGCCTGCCGCCTTATCTTTGTTGTAGCAAAGGTATATATCGTACTTTGCGTAATTTAGATAACAATAATTCAAAACGCCGGCAAAACCTGCAAGCGCCAAGGCGACGAACAGTCGGAAGAGATTTTTACCTCCGTTTTGCTTTTCGTCCATACTTCTTCTCCCAAGGTCAAAAAGAGTCAGGAGGCAAGCGCTAATCCAATCGCTTCCTTACTCCAACGGAATAACCGTTCCGCCATACCCAAAATGAAAATTGCAACGATTGAAAAAATGAAAATGATCATTGCAAGTTCTAACGTCTGCATTCCGTCTTCGTTGTGAAAAAAAGACGACAGGCTGAAAGGCGCCTTCTTTTTTTCAGGAATCATAGTCTTTTTCCCAGTTTCGAACGCGCACATAACAAACCAATGAACATATAAGTAAAGGAATATGTTGCACAATTTGCGTTTAGGCCTGAACAGAGACCTAAACGCAAATTTGTATAGAGACTTAAATACAAGTCGCTTTTAAGGCGCCGAAGACTGTTTCTAGAATCGTAGTTCTGTACTGTATAAGGACGTCCTTATAATCGTCTTAAGCGGCGTATGACAATGTAAACGCGTGAAATGAATTGCGTTTATTAGCGCTCGAGTAAAATGTTGGGATCAGAATATTGGGATTATTGGAAAATCTGATTTATTTTTCCGTCGATCGATTGTTTTCCTTTGTTCCACCACGCCAGAATCGCGACGCAGATAACGGCTGCGATAGCAAGAATCATGACGACCTGCAGCGCTTCCATTCCGTCTTCATCCGCAAAAAATCGTTTGACCAAGTCTTTTTTCATCGTTGTATGCTCCTTCTGACGGTGAGAATTCTCTCGTCTTTTTATTGAATTTTACGTGCGTGACCGACGCCCGCAAACAACGACCAAAAACGTCTGTTGGAAACGAAGACGGTTTTGGTCGAGTATAATGGCGCTTATTTGAAGGTGAAATCTCAACCGTTTCGTCTCTAACACGCTGGACGATATTGATAAACGTGTACGGCAGGAAAGGTCAAAACGTCGCGAATGATACACACGCGAGTCTATCCTTCGGATGAACAGCGCCTCACTTCCCTATTCTACGAAGCGCATAGTCGGCGTCAACAGAATATGTAGGCGTCGTTGAATAATTTTTTGAAAATATCGCAAAAGCATTACTGAAGTTTGCATAAGCAGTTTTATAAAGCTAAAATGTATAAACAGCCTTAAGATATAAGGAAAACGAACGATTGCAACTATACTCGAATCGAATTACTAATCTTTTTCATATCTGTTCCCCGCGATACTTGATTTTAGTCGTCTATAATGTATCATGTGCGAAGAGTGAGTCGCGTATTTGCGATGTAATTGGAATTGTTTTCAACAATGCCGTTGGGATTTGTTCTAGAGATGGACGCGTCGTATTTCGATGATGTTATAATCAACGTCAATTGCCGTTGTGGGGAGACTTTTATGTGCGATCCCCATTTTGCCGGGCGTAAAGTGCGTTGTCCAGTTTGTGGGGAGACGGCTTTAGTTCCCGATCTGATGTTTTTTGACGTGGCGAGACGTTCTTTTTTCCCAGTTTTTAACGGCAATGCGCGAAAGTTAAACAACTACGATCCTTCTAACGATGGAATTATTCACGATCTAGAAAAATACGCTGCAGAAAGAACGACGGCTCATGCGGCCCAAAACGAATTAGAGCAGTTAAGCAAGATGGCTCTAGAAGAAGAGTTTTCAGACTCTTTCTCTCTCTCAGAATCTTCCGAGATATTGCCGTCCGTAGCTGAGCAGGATTTTTCTTCCTCCGGATTTTCTCCCGAGGAGGAGAAAACAACTTCAATTCCCGCGGTCTTACGCGCCGCAAATCCTTTGGCAAAGCGTTCCAAGAATAAAGATAAATGCGACGTTAACAACTATCGACTGGTTTCTCAAATTGCCCAAGGAGGAATGGGGAAGGTTAGTCTTGCTAGAGACGTTTTGCTGGAACGGACGGTCGTCGTTAAAGAGCTCCGGGAAAAATATCGAGACAATCCCGATTTTCAGAGACGGTTGGTCGTCGAGGCCAAAATTTCCGGTTTTTTGGATCATCCGGGGATAGTTCCGGTTTATTCGCTGGAGACTGACGAGCAGGGGCGTCCTTTCTATGTCATGCGGAGAGTCGCGGGCGTTACCTTGGAGGAGGCTATTGAGAAATATCATATCCGCCGTGAAGAAAGTCGGCTTAAAGATCTTTTGCGCAGTTTTATTTCCGCCTGTCAAACGGTCGATTACGCCCATTCGGTTGGAATTGTCCACCGCGATATCAAACCTACCAATATTATGATAGGAAGATTCGGGGCGACCTTCGTTATGGACTGGGGACTTGCAGTCAAGATTTCTGACGCGGACAACGTCGCGGCGGGGAAAGGAGAATCCGCGGAGGACGATTTGCAAGACGAGCCGGAAGAGGAAGAGAACGTAAGATTGACGAACGTGAATATGCGCGTCGGCACGCCATGGTACCGCGACCCCGTCTATTTAAAGACAGGAATTAGCGAACCGAGTAACGACGTCTTCTCGCTCGGAGTTGTGCTTTATAAGATACTGACGAATAAACTCCCTTGGTTTAGTAAGACAACGGGAGAACGTACCGCGATTCTTTTAGAAGAGGCCGTTCCGCCCGTCGAGCTTAAATCTCCGGAATCTCTTTCGGCTATTTGCATGAAAGCGATTGAAAAAGATCCTGCAAATCGGTATCCAAACGTAGGAAGACTTGCCGACGACGTGAGACGGTGGCTTGAAAACGAGCCGATCTCCGTATTTAAGGAGTCGTTTATCAAACGTATTTTCTAAAGGGCGGATTTTCGTTAAATTGCGCGCAAGCAAGACGTGCAAAAGCGTTGAGAATACCTTCCTGTAAAGTAAACAAAGACGTTTCCTCCGTAATTGAAGACCTGCGGTCTTCAAACGGTTTAGAACGAGGGCCAATTTGGCTATCCGGCAAGGACAAAAATGAGACGGTCAGAGAACATGACAGTTCGGAAGTTAGCTTTGAGATCGGCATACAGAAAAGGGTTTGCTCCTTTGGAAATGGCGATGATTTTTCCTACGATGATGGCTCTTATTGTTCTCATCCTTTACGTGGGGAAAGCCTCGGTCGACCAATTGGAGTTTCGCAATAAGATTCACCTGACAAACTGGCAGGAACGATACAACGGCAAGGAGGAAGGCGTCCGTCCCTTGGTCTTTACTCCCGGTCAGGGAAAACTTGAAATGAGCGACGAGAAGACTATTAAGACGTCGACAATTTACGATAAATGGAAGCATAAGAAGTCGGCGGAGGATTACGTTTTCAGCAATTCTTGGAGCATGGCTTCCCAAAACAGCGCAGCGGCGGGCTCAACTCTCTTTCAAGATCAAAAGAACGGAAACAATCAATCG
Organism: uncultured Planctomycetota bacterium; assembly: GCA_902786505.1. Taxonomy (GTDB): domain Bacteria; phylum Planctomycetota; class Planctomycetia; order Pirellulales; family Thermoguttaceae; genus RUG369. Next base: position 153,089 of record CADACS010000001.1, read on the forward strand.
AGTCATTCTGTAAATTTGCCCGCTTCTCCTGTGCTCTTACCGATTCGCGTTTCGGATTACGGTTTTCCGTAACGCGAACGCCGCAAAACCAAAAAGACTGCATGACGAAAGAACCGTATTACAGATTTGAAGAGCGACAGGTTATATACGTAACCGTTTTTGCGCCTTAGTCGCGCGTAATAGCCGCGATTACAACTGGGAAAACAGACAATGCGTAGGAATTTCTTTGCGATAGCGTTTTTTATTGCCCTTGCGTGTTTATTGGGTATGGGGACGTCCTCTGAGCGTGGATCTTTCTTCCTGTACGCTTTCGAAGATGGTTCAAATACCGTATCAGAAACGGAGACGGCCGATTCTCTGTCAGGAGAGGGCGTTTCAAATTCGAACGTGAACGCCGGCGAGCGGCAACTCGTCAAAATAGGCGGCGTGGTCTACGCGTTTCTTTGGGTTCCCGGCGGTTCCTTTCAAATGGGGAGTTCTAACGACGATTCTCGGCGATATACGAACGAACTTCTTCATGGGGTAACACTGTCGCACGGTTTTTGGATGCTGGAATCAGAGGTTACGCAAACTCTTTGGCAGACTGTAATGGAAGATAATCCGAGTGTGTTTCGGGGCGCGGAACTTCCTGTTGAAGGCGTAAGTTGGAACTTATGTAAACAGTTCGTCGAACGGCTCAATGAGAAAGCGGCTAACGGGTATAAATTTCGACTTCCCACCGAGGCCGAATGGGAACGCGCTTGTTTAGCGGACTCGGCGGATTCGGTTTCTGAATCGGAAATGGACGACGTCTGCTGGAATTTTCAAAACAGCGGAGGGAAGACCCATGCGGTTAAAAATAAAAAACCGAACGCATGGGGATTTTACGACATGTTGGGCAATGTATCTGAATGGTGTGAAGATCTTTACGGCGCATACCCGGACTTCCCGATAAAAGACCCGAAAGGCGCCGCGCCTGAAAACTCAAAAAATCGCGTCTGTCGCGGAGGAAGCTGGAATCATAACGCGCGAGCTTGCCGGGCTGCGTTTCGCGACCGTAATAACCCATCCTTTGACGGACGCGGTTCTGTTGGTTTACGGCTTGTGTTGGAAGCCGAGAGCTCTTGGACCGTTGAGATTATTGACTCAGGAATTCATACTCCCGAAGAAGAAGCGCGTATAGCCGAAGAAGAAAAGGCCGCCGCTGAACGGGCGGAAGCGGAACGAATTGCCGCTGAGGAAAGGGAAGCCGCCGAACGGGCGGAAGCGGAACGAATCGCCGCAGAGGAGCGAGAAGCCGCAGAACGGGCGTTGGCGGAACGGATTGCCGCGGAGGAAAGAGAGGCTGCCGAACGCGCCGAGGCTGCTGCGCGCGCGTATGCCGAGTATGGACGTTTGGCAGAAGAATTGGGCGCCAAGAGCAAAAAGGTAACGATTTTCGGCGACGAATATGTCTTTCGGCTTCTTCCGAGTCCTCAAACCAGTTTCATTATGGGGAGTCCTTCCGGAGAGATTGGGCGCAACTCCGACGAAAAACAGCATACAGTCTCCTTTAAGGGAGAGGTTTGGGCGCTTGAATCCGAAGTCCCTCAAAGCCTTTGGAACCGCGTGATGAACGACAATCCGAGTCGTTTCCAAGGAGAGAATTTGCCTGTTGAAAACGTCAGCTGGTTCGATTGTCAACGGTTTATTGAAAAAATTCAGGTTGAGTGTCCTGCGCCCGACGGATTTGAGTATTCGCTTCCGACTGAAGCCGAATGGGAATACGCGTCGCGCGCCGACGTCGAAGGTTCTGAAAACGGCGCTCCTTTTGGCGGCGACCGTTTAACCGAACTTGGGTGGTGTTTAGACAATAGCGGCAATATGACGCACGACGTCAGATCAATGAAACCGAACGCATGGGGGTTTTATGATATGCACGGCAATGTTGCCGAATGGTGTCTCGACGCCTATTCGAGCAATTATTCGATAGGAACGAATCCCTTGGCGGTTTCGACACGCAACGACTGCGAACGCGTCTGCCGCGGAGGGGCGTGGAACTCCCCGGCGTACGCATGCCGTTGTTCCGCTCGTGATAAAAAGGAACCCTTCTACCGTGACAATTCGGTGGGGTTGCGGCTTGTTCTTCGGTCCCAGGAAGCCGAAGTCGCTATTGTTTCCTTTGACGTCGACTCAGTTTCTTCCCAGGACGCCGAACCCTCTGAGGAAGTTGCCGCCGTTACGCAAGAGGAAGAAGCCGTCGAAGTCGAAGCGGTTGAAGATAAATCTGTTTTGATAACGATTTCGGATATGGAACTCGTTTTTTGCCATATTCCGAGCGGCGTATTTCAGATGGGAAGCGACGAGAATGCTAACAGCGTCAAAAGGAAACATGAGGTTACCCTGTCGCAAGATTTCTGGATGATGGAGACAGAAGTTTCTCAGGAGCTTTGGCAAGAGATTATGGGGAACAATCCAAGCGTGCTCAAAGGAAAAGATTTGCCAGTAACGAATGTGAGCTGGAACGACTGTAAAGAATTTGTCGCACATCTCAATACTCGAGGCTATGCGGGCCCGGGTCGGGCTTTCCGCCTCCCTACGGAAGCCGAGTGGGAATACGCCGCCCGCGCGGGTAGGGACGATCCAGAGTTGGCCGCGTTTTATGCAAGAAAAGATTTTGGCGGCGCCTGCTGGTATAACGGTAATAGCGGAGGTCGAATGCATTCAGTTAAAAGTGGCGAACCCAACGAATGGGGACTGCTCTGCATGCTTGGAAATGTTTTTGAATGGTGTGAAGACGAATACCAGCCCTATTCTGCAAGCGCGCAAGCTAACCCCGTTGTCGGCGGTCTAAAAATGAAAGTGGATAAGCGCGTGATTCGGGGAGGGGGATGGAATTCCAAGGAGACTCAATGTCGGGTTGTAGAACGGTTCTATGATCAACAGAGTCACGTTGGAACGGCGTTAGGACTTCGTTTGACGCTTTGCGACGATCCTAACGGCTTGGTGAAATCGGAATCAATTGCCGATTCAAAGAGACTGTTGGCAGCGGAGGAGACCCGCGCCGCGGCGGAACGTGCCGCCCAAGCCGCTCAGGCCGCCCAGGCGGCGGAAGCTGCTAAAAGAAGGCCGCCGAGTCGAGACCAAACGCCGCTGCCTTTGCCCGAACGGCCCGGAATGGAATATTTGGATTTGGGAAATCAGTATTCGCCTGAAGACTACGACGATCAGGAATGGTATTATCCTCCGACCGTGGATCCCAATTATGGGAACATGCAGCCGCAGAATCCGTGGGGAATTGATCCGAAAGCGGCCGCTGACGCCGCGAGGTTCCTTTGGAATGAATCCGGTATTGTCGACCAAAAATTCCTTGACTCAAAAGAAGGTCGTGTTACCGACGGGATTGTGAACGGACTCATCAACGAGCTAGAGCGTTCAGGCAGAAATTGATTTTGATTAGCCGACAACGAGTTGATTGGGCTTTGGCATACTTGAAAACCTCTGTTTCCTTCATTCGTTGAAGCTTTAAACGACCTGATATCGCACGCTTCGTTTTTTGTCCGACAGGAGCGCTTTACCTGAGAATGAGTCTCTCCCTGACGATTCGTGAGAAACGTCAGGGAGAGACTCTTATGTATCCTTTTGGGCGATATCCAAATTAACTCTTTTTTATGTAACGCAGTTTTTTCATTCTTGTTTGTGCCGCCGAAACGTAATTCTTTTCGATCTGTTAGAGCGACTAAGGAAGTAAAAAATCAAGTTTGCGTTTTGCTGGGATTTATGGTAGGATGTATTTCAACGGACGGGCGGTCCGCCCGGCGCTTGGATTAACCGTCGCCCTTTTTAACTTTTCAGGGTCTGCACATATGCGTTTTAAAACCTGCGTTCTGCTTGCCTTTTTTGCGTCGTTCCTTATTTCGGAAACGTCGTTCGGGCAAGGTTCGTACGATTATTTTACGGTACTAACGGGCTCGTCTTCCGCGAAACTTGACGACGGCGGGTCCGGCGTCGGCAAACTGACGGGCGTCAGTAAGAAGCTCAACGCGCTGATGGCGCCGGAGCAGCGGTTTAAGGCGCTCACGGAGCTCGTTAAGTCGCCGCGCGCCGCCAGCGAGGTCAATCGCGCGAACAAAGAGAAGCAGACGCCGCTGCATTTCGCGATCTATGCGGCCGACGGTCCGGCCTTTACGGAACGCCTCTTGGAGTCAGGCGCGGATCCGAACGCGGCGCTCTTCGGCCGCGCGCCAATCTGGCACGCGCTTGCGCTCGACAACGAATATTCGACCTATATCGCGCTTTCGCTCCTCGATTACGGCGCGGATCCGAACGCGGCCGCTCCGGACGGCGAGACTCCGCTCCACGCCGCCGCCGCGCATAACAACTTCTGGGTCGCGCAGCGGCTCCTTGAACTGGGCGCAAATCCAAACGCGCAGTTCAACGGTAAAAAGGCGAGCGAGCTGGCGACCGATACGACGGTCAAAAGCTTATTCAAAAATTGGGGCCGGAGACCGTATCCGTATTCCGCGTTCAATAAGGGCGAACCGGCGATCTGCCGCGCCGCCGCCCGGAATAATTATTGGGCCGTTAAGCGCCTGCTCGATAAAGGCGCCGATAAGAACGCGTCGTGGCAGGGTAAAAAAGCGGCCGATTTAACGACCGACGCGCGCGTGCGGCAGCTGCTCGGCGGTAAAGGGCGCGGCGCCGTCGAGTTCTCCGACTATCGGGTCGAGCATATTTTCTACGGCGAATACGATTCCGCGAACCGGCATAATTCCGGCGGCCATTCGTACAGCGCGTTCCTCTATATGGACAAGTGCGGGCTCAAGCCGAAAGCGCACGCGGTCTATGAGAACGGCGTTATGGTCTGCTCCGTCGAACGCCATACGGAGCAGCGGACGGCGGACGATCCGGCCCGGCCGAGTCATACGGTCTTTCCGTACTATTGGACCAAAGGGGATATCTTTGAGGCGATTAACTATCTCGCGCTGGAGAACGTCGACCAAGACAGAATCGACGACGTCTATAAAGGCGTGAACATGACCGTTATTTTGCGGGACGCGCGGCGCGGAGACGGCCGCGACGTCATAACCGCGTATACCGTTTTGACCCGTCAGCCGACGGAGAGCGGCAAAATGGAACGCATCGAAGCCGCGCGAAAGAACGCCGGCGGACGCTGACGCATTCTGCAATTTAAAGAAAACGTACGCGCCGAACGCGCGGAATAGAAAGATATGCAATGAAAAAACCTGATTCGAACGGAGAACCGATTAAAAAGACCCGCGCCGCGAAGAAATTCGAGGAGAAGTTCGACGCGCTGCGACGTCAGTTCCACGCCGCCGAGGATTCCCAGATCGACGCGATCTTTGCGGAAATGGTCGAGTGCCTGACGAGCTCGCGCAAAGAATGCGTTAATTTCCTGCTCACGTGCGCCGACGAGCAGTTCCGCGCCGTACTGCTCGTACTGGACGACGTCGCGCTCGAATTTGCCGATCTGGAATTTCTCGACGTCCTCAAAGAGACGCAGAAACGGTTTCCGAAATACGATCTCACGGCGAGTATGGACGCGGCCGCGTACGCCGTCGCCGAACGGGAAGCGGAGATCGCGCTGAGAAAGGCGGGCGGCGCCGCGCGTGCGAAAGCGATCGACGCGCTCTATGCGCGCGCGGAAAAAGGGGAGCCGGAAGCGCAGTATCATCTCGCGCTCAGGCTCTATTTCGGGCTCGACCTCGACCAAGATTACGACGCCGCGCGCCGGTGGGCGCAAAAGGCGCTCGACGCCGGATACGTGCCCGCGTCGATCTTCAGGGATCTTCCGCGGCCGTGACGTATATTGCCCGTTCCTTTAAACTCTCGCGATTTGCAGTTTCCATACGCCGCCGCGTCTTTTACCGCGGCGGCGAGTTTTTCAGGCCGCGCGTTCTATTTAGCGCAGTCGTCGCGTAGCGGAGAATGCTTGATAGGGATCATTGAAGAGTATATTATCGGAACACGCCGTTTCAAAGACTTCTGCTACCGTGACGCCGACTTCGCGGCACAGTTCCAATTCGTATTCGATATCTCCGCCGCGTTCCACGAATTCTTGTACCCACATTCGCGCCTCATAATCAGCGTCGAAGAACCGCGTCGACTCGAGAAGACGTAAAAAGTAAAAATATTTATTCATGCCTGCGCCTCTCTAAAAATTGTTGAATGTATATATGTAATGCCGCGTGAGTTTTTCCGGACGCCTCGTTTGCCTATTGTGTGGGCAAGGGGCTTAGAACAAGACCGCGACTCCGCCCTTTTTCTGGGGGAAAAAACCGGCTTTTACCGTTTTTTTAGGAGAAAACGCGCCGGGTGGTTACTTGGAGAAAAGAGCGTTTCGATTGTAAGTGATTAAGACGAGATATTTTCCGTTGGTAGAATTAACGCGGCGCCTAGTTCCAAAAGAATTGCAGGATATTTAAAATTTTAATATATAGCGTTTGTTTTGCCTGAACAACGCTATATATAGAGAAATAAGTCGTTTTTGTGCAGCGCTCGTTTGAAAAAATCTATACGCTTACCAAGTTGTTCGTGCACTGCATACGGCGAGCCGCTTCACGGGCCGCTTGAACGGCGCCGCGCGCAGGCTGTATATTGCCCGTTCCTTTAAACTCCCGAGATTTGCAGTTTTCCATACGCCGCCGCGTCTTTTACCGCGGCGGCGGGTTTTTCAGGCCGCGCGTTCTATTTGGCGCAGTCTTCTTTCAGATATCAAAGGGTTTCCGTCCTATCTGGCCGTTAGGAAACCTTCGCTAGAAAAGCGAAGTATTAAAAGCGGCCGCGTCTCCATTGCCACGTCGGATCGTCGCCGTCGTCCGGGCGTTCTTTGTTCCGCAAAAACCGAGTAGTGAAAAACGCCAAAGACGGATCATTGTAGAGCTGCGTATCCGTGCACGCGTCCTTAAATACGTCCGTGAGCGTAAGTCCGTCCTTGCAGCAGAGCTCCAACTCATACCTGACGTCCCCCCCGCGCCATGCGTATTCGCGAAGCCATTCCCTTGCTTCGCTTGTCGCGTCAAAGACGCCCGCTTCTTCAAGAAGCCGGAGAAAAGAATAATCGTTCATGTCCACCTCCTTTTCAAAAAAAAATAACGGGCGGTACAATGCCAAACAATGCGGTATGCGCTTTTTGTGTTTAGGAAGATTGACTCCCTACAACTTTATTGAAGGGAGAGTTTTACCAGTCTTTCTTTTTCTGTCAATATACTCCGGTTTTTTTCTCTTAATTCTCTAAAGAAAGATTCCATCATTTTGAATTTTCGTTTCCAAGCAATTTAAAGTTAAGATCAACAAACACTTGTTGAAGTCGGGACAGACGTTCCAAACGCGACTTTGTCGCTTGTTGAGAGCGCCATGCGACGCGACTTTGCTCAGCTGCATCATTTTTACAATAGAGTTTCGCCCAGATAGATTCTGACCTTTTGGCGTCGCAACGTTGCATCCAGAAAGGCGTGCCAATCAAGACGCCAATAATCATGACGATGCAAGCAGTTCAATAAATGTAAAACCACAACATTTGTCCGGTCAGAATAATTGTGCTAGTGCGAATTACTTCAGTTTGTCTGTACGCATTGCCTTGACGTAAGGAAAACGTCTCATTCAATGGACCGATAATCGCGATAACGAAGAGAAGTTCGACCAATGTGGAAGGCGCAATACTTGTTTAGATAGTGCAGACGTACTAATACAAGTGGCGTTGTCGCTATGATCTTCATCAACGTTGCCCGAAATCGACCCAATCTTGAGCTTTCATATTGGCAATTTGTTTCGTTTGAATTGACTTTGTCTTTTTTTGCAGTTTTTTGTCGGCGCTGCGGACTAATGGTTTTATGAAAAATAAGCAGAGGTAAATACTGTCAAGATGCTAAGAGCATTGTTTTTTACCGTTGTTTAACCCCATTGATTTTTAGTGTTCGATTTTTTAAGCGCTCCCTCGAACAACCTTTCAATTCGGAACGTGGCAGTTTCAACGAAAGATCGTTGATGGTAATTAACTTGCTCTTTCCACGAGTCCGAGCGGAATACCCTCTCGATGTAAAGATGGCTCTGTCATGGTACTTTCCGTTTACCCCCCAATCTCCCTTCTGATCATATCGGGCGTTTTTTCGCGTCGGCGTCGCAGGTTAGATTCCGAGGCGCGAGGTCATACGGTAAACATAGCGTTTATCATATGCGCCGTCGCGCGCTGCGATTTTTTTCATTTCCGTACCTCTCGATACTTGACTTTGGTTGCGCCGTCAATTACCCTGAACGGGAAGGACGTCGCCTATTTGCGTTTTTTTAAACCACGCCGTTTCATTAAGCGTTTAATGGGCAGTTTGACCACAAGTTTTAAAAAGGTGACCGAGTGAAACGATTTTTTGATAACGACGATCGAACGAACAATTGTTCTTCGTTGTTTCTAATAGCGTCGTCGTTAGTTCTTGCAAGTTTTCTCGTTTTGGGGTGTAACCGAGAAGGCGACGTGGTGACGGTCGATGGAATTGAATACGTTCTGACGAAAAACGGGGTCGTCGTTCTTAGAGCCCCCGCGTCCGTTAGGGACCTTGACGTCCCGAACGAGATCTACGGTCTTCCCGTTCTTGCTATTGGCGACCGGGCTTTTTATGGCTGTTCTTCGTTGAAATCGATTGATCTTCCCGACAGCGTGACGACGATTGGCGACTGTGCTTTTTCGGGCTGTGATTCGTTGAATTCGATTGATCTTCCCTACAGCGTGACGACGATTGGCGACAGCGCTTTTTCGGGCTGTTCTTTGTTGACGTCTGTCGAAGTTAGCGAGAAGAATGAGAATTACATTTCTGTCGATGGAGTTCTTTTCACGAAGGATAGAAAGACGTTTGTCCAGTATCCGGCGGGAAAGAAGGATAAAGAATACGCCATTCCGTCCGGCGTGACGAC
>CADACS010000002.1 GCA_902786505.1 uncultured Planctomycetota bacterium
CTTCGCGAAGACCGTCCATGTTCCTCGTGACCTTGACTACTACCGCATGGTCACTTTGAAGCGCAAGGAACTCGGCTTCAATTTTGTCCGGTTCCATACATGGGTTCCGCCCGAGGAATATCTGGAGGCGACTGACGAACTTGGCATGCTCGTTCACATCGAGAGCCCCAACTTCGTGTCCGAGCCGGAATATGCCGCAATCATCGCCTTTGCCCGTCGCCATCCGTCCGTAGTCATCTACTGCACGGGAAACGAGACGCGAATCGACCGTTTGGCGGAGACGTATCTCGAAGATGTCGCGAAGCTCGTCCATGACGGAACGGACGCGCTCTTTTCCCCGATGAGCGCCATGCGCGGCGTCGAATACCAGCTTGTGCCAGGCAAGGACGTCATCGTTGACGCGCCGTTTCCGCACAATCCGGAAAGGATGCGCCGGCTGTCGCGATACTGCGACATCTGGACTTCGTACCAGCTGGGGCTCGCAAGCTACGAGTCGCTTAATTCGCAGTCTTCCACAACCCTGGATGCCTGGGGCGATGTCTATTGCGGGAAGCCGCGCACTTCGCACGAGATCTGCATCGACGGAAGCTACGTCGATCTGTCGCTGGAAAAGGAATACCCGCCCGGTTCGCCGATTCTCGAAACTGGAATTTTTTCGGGCGTGCGCGAACAACTGATGGCGAAGGGGCTTTTAGAGCGTGCAGATGCATATTTCCGGAATTCCTGCGAATGGATGCGGCGCATACGAAAGTTCACGTTCGAGAAAGTGCGCGCAGCGGACCGCGTAGCGGGCTATGACTTTCTTGGCGACATCAACACGCATTGGCATACGTTCGGGTACTCCGTCGGGATGATGGACGAGTTCTATCGCCTCAAGCCGGGCGAGACGGTCGAGAACGTCCTGACACTGCTGTATTCCGTCGTCGTCGCCAAGATCGACCATGAGCAGAACGAGCTCCGCGCCGCGAATATAGCCGTACAGATAGCTCTCAAAGAAGTCGGGCGTAATCGGGGGCGTGTCGACGAGCTGCACAAAGACGTCTTTCCACGGCATCATACCGGGCGTCGCCGTCTGCGTCGTAAACGGATAGGGCGCGACCTCCGGCTTCGCTTTGGTAAAGAAGTTCAGCAGCTGGCTCTTGCCCGAGTTCGGACCGCCGATAACGATAACCGTGCCCGCCCCCTGACGCGGAATCTTAACCGACTTGCCGACCTTTTTGCTCGCGCCCTTCGACGACTCGATCTCCTTTTTAACGTCGGCGATCTTCGTCTTGAGCATGACCTGCATCTTCTCGCTCGCCTTGTGCTTGGGGATCTCGGCGAACATGACCTGAAGCCACTTGAGCTCTTCTTCGGGCGTTTGCGCGCGCCGGTACTCTTCTTCCGCGCGCAGATATTGCGGAGTTAAATTTGCAGCCATAGTATCACTTTCAAAGCGCGGTTCCAAACGCGGGTCTGAAACCGCGGCGTTCTCCTTCTCTCAATCCGCTTCGCGTCAGTCGATCTCGTCGAGTTTGACCCAGCGGCGTTCGCGATGGGACCGGCGGATCGCTTCGCACGTGCGTTCGACTTCGTACGCGTCGCGGAACGTCGCGATCGGCGCGAGATTGTCCATACCCTCGATCGCGCGCATATTCTCATAGCATTGGGACGTGAGGAAATCGCGGTATCCGTCCATATGCCCGCCGCCAAAGTGGCAGTACGTATAGCCGCCGTCGTTGCAAAGAACCCGGCGCCAGCCGCGCGCGCGTTCCTTCGACTCAAAGATCCACAGGTAATTCACGTCGTCGTAGGACCATTTAATCGCGCCGTCCTCGAAGTAGAATTCGTACCCCTGCGTATTGTACGTGCCCGGCGCGTTCCGCGTGCATTCGAGCGAGCCGATCCCGCCGTTCGGGAGGAAATAGACGACGCGCGTGCCGTCGTCGACTTCTATTTTGCGCGGCTCGCGCGCCTGCGTTCCGTCTTCCTTCGTTACGGAAAACATGCGCTCTTTAACGTGCGCGACCTGCGCCGCGCTCACTTCGCTCGGGCGCATTCCGGTTACGAAATAGAGCATGTCGATCGCGTGCGAACCGAGGTCGGCAAGCGTGCCGCCCCCCGCTTTCGCGTCGAAACGCCAGCCGCCGCCCGTTCCGGGCCCGCCCCAGCTCTGATTGTAGTACGAACGCGCTTCGAGCAGCTTGCCGAACCAGTTTTCCTGAACGACCTTTCGCGCAAAGACGTTCGCGGGCACACGGCGGTAAATGAAGTTCACGGAATTGAGAAGTCCGGGGCACGCTTCCGCGGCCTCGGTCATTTCGCGCGCTTCCGCGACGGTCAGCGCGAGCGGCTTTTCGCAGAAGACGTGCTTTTTGGCCTCGATCGCCGCGAGCGCCGCGCTGTGATGAAGCGCGTTCGGGAGACAGATATCGACGTACTCGGACTTGTCGTTTTTGATCGCGTCCATCATATCGAGATTGACGTCCCAGCCGAGCTTTCTCGCCGCGTCCGCTTCGTGCGGAAGCACAAACCCTTGAGCTACGTACGGATTGATGGGAGTATCCCCGTAATATTTTGCGACGTTGGGGTAGGAAACGTGGCGCGCGCGGCCCATCGCGCCAAATCCCAATACGGTAACCGGCATGTCTCTCATGAAATCGTCCCTCGTTTTACTGAATTCCGCGCTTTTCTCGGCAAGCGCATGCGCGCGCCGGAACTTCGGCGCGCTCTCTATTATAACCGCAGAAGAGCAAACCTCCAGCTTTTTTACGCCTTCTTATAAAAAAGCGCGCGGGCGATTGGGACTGGACGATTCCGGCGTCCGCGTTAGAATTAAAAAAATAAATATTTAACATTGCGCCGGCGGGGTTTCCCGCGGCGCGGCTACTCCTAACGGGGCGAAGAAATGGTTAAGCGGCTTTCAACGGGAATCCCCGGACTCGACGAAAAGCTCGGCGGCGGCCTGCTCGCCGGCACGACGACGGCGGTCGTCGGCGGTTCTGGCGCGGGCAAAACGCAGTTCGCGCTTCAGTTCCTCAACGCGGGCTTCGCGCAAGCGGTCGAATCTCGGCGCGGCGTTATTCTCGATCTCACCGCGCGCGGCGACTCGCAGAATCACGCGGAATACGCAAAGGCGCTTTTTAACTGGACGATCGAAGAACAGAATCCGGACAAGACCTTCAATCCGGCCGAATTCTTCCAGAAGCTCGCGTCCGGCGAACGCTATTCCGCCGACTATCTGCAGGCGTTCCCTTACGCCGGGCGGCGCGTTACCAAACGCGACCTCGACGAAGACGAATGGCGGGAATGGAAATACGACCTCACGCGCCGGCTCGACGCGACGATCGCGTTTCTCTATACGAATTTCGCGCAGGGCGCGCGACGGCTCGTCGTCGACGGGATCGAACCGGTCGAACACCAGGGCGACTCGATTCAGTTTGAGCTCCTTGAATACGTCGACCGCCAGATCGTTAAGAAGGATTCCTCATGGGTCGCGCGCGATCTCTTTAGGCAGGATTTCCTCAAATATCAGGCCCAGATCGAAGCGAACGCGTACGCCTCGGACGACGTCGCCGCCGTATTAAGCTATACCTCGCGGGAATCGTCTCTCGAAGCGCTTATTGAAAAGCCGCTCGAAGAGGGCGACTATTTCGCGCAGGCGAATACGGTTATCTACCTCGGCAAGATTCGCGACGGACTGAAATTCCGGCGCGCGCTCTATATCTTCAAGCATCGCGGGAGCGAATGCTCCGACGAAATTATTCCGTATGAAATTGACGACTCCGGACTGAGAATTGTTCAATAGCTTACGGGCGGTTCGACAAGATGACAAAAGAAACTGAAAAGCAAGACGTAAAAAAATCGGGTATTGTCAAGATAACGAGCGGCGGGAGCGCCGACCGGTTCTGGAATCCGCGTTTCTGGGACGGCATGACGGTCTGCGCCCTTTGGAAATTATTCTGCGCCGGAAAATGGCGGATCGCTCCGTTCAGACTCCCCATGGCGTTTATCGTTTCCTGTCTCAGCGTAAGCAACTCAATCCTTGCGGGCTATCAGAAACTCCGCTACGGCAAAAAGCTTCGGGAAACCAAGCTCGTCGGCGAACCGATTTTCATTATCGGGCATTGGCGCAGCGGCACGACGCTCCTGCATGAATACCTCATGCGCGACGACCGATTCGCATGCTCCGACACGTACGAATGCTTCGCGCCGGCGCACTTTCTCGTCTCCGGTCCGATCTTTCGGCCGTGGGTTAAATATCTCATGCCGAAAAAGCGGCCCATGGACAATATGGCCGCCGGGCTCGACCGGCCCCAGGAAGACGAATTCGCGATCTGCGCGCTCGGTATGAACTCGCCCTATCGCGACGTCGCGTTTCCGAACGGCGACCCGATCGACGAAGACTTCCTCACGCTCCGGAACGTGTCCGACGCCGACCGCGAACGCTGGCTCGACGCGCTGGAATATCTCCTAAAAGCGCTCACCGTCGCCTATAAGAAGACGATCGTACTCAAGTCGCCCCCGCACACCGCGCGCGTTAAAGCGATTCGCCAGCGGTTCCCGAACGCGAAGTTCGTTCATATCTCGCGCGATCCGTACACGCTCTTTCCGTCGACGGTAAACCTCTGGACCAAACTCGCTAAGACGCACGGATTTCAGTCGCCCAAAGGGGGCCCGGCGCTCGAAGAGAAAGTACTTCGCAACTTCGAGCAGATGTACGACGCGTTCTGCGAGGACGTCCAGGATATTCCGCAGGGGAATCTCTGCGAGATTACTTACGACGAGCTCGTCGCGCAGCCGGTCGAGACGCTCGAAAGAGTCTATCGGGAGCTGGGAATCGACGGTTTCGAGGCGGAACGCGAGAACTTCGCGAAATACGCCGAAACGCAGAAGAATTTCAAAAAGAATAAATTCGAACTTGCGCCGGAAATCAAAGAGACGATCGCCAAACGCTGGAAGAAATATTTCGACCGCTATGTGAAGAATTAGTTTTCCGTCTCAATATGACCGGAATAAGAACGACGCGCGGCGAACCGTTAGGAACGCCGCGCGTCTTTTGTTTTCTGCGCCGTTGCAACCGCAGTTTTCATGTCCCTGTTTTTAATCAATTAAAAACGCTTAATCATTTCTGTGAAACTTACGGAAACTTAAAATCAAAGCGCCTTTATTCGTAAAATCCCGTATTTTTCCGCTCCGTTTCCCATGTGAAAAGCCTTCCCCAAACCAATTGTGAAACTTAAAGAAATTTAAATTCTCCGCTATGCCCAGAAGGGAACATATCTCATATACCGCGGCGCCGTCGTCGGATCAACGGGCTTAATTAAGTTTAATTCCAAGGTATCGCGAATAATGCGAGACGCCTTGACTTTGTCCCGATCTTCCAAACCAAAAGCAGTTCGAACGTCTGCATTCGTTATCGTCTGAGAGGTAACATATGCAAGACAGGCCAGCATATAACAAGTACGCACGCGATCTTCTCTTGGCGTCATATCAAAGGGAATCGTATCGATCAGTCGGTCAATTGGAACTAATGGCGAGCCCGAATTAGAAAACGCTATTCTGTCGGTGGATATCTTTACCATTGGGTTAACGCCGAGTTGGTCCAATGTTTAACAAACCATTGGCGTCTTTTGTTTTTACCAATTCAGCTCATAGAGGCTGAATACCGGAATATGTTCGTATCCGCGATCTAAATCAAAATCGCCGACATATGTAAACCCGTTCTTTTCATAGAGTTTTTGCGCGGGCAGATTGCCGGGCACGATATCCAACCGGAGCGCTTTATATCCAGCCGCTTTCGCCTGTTCCACGCAGAAGCGAACGACGTCGGAGCCCAAGCCCCGGCCCTGCAGTTCGGGCGCGAGCGCCAACGCGTGCAAGACCGCGTATTCGCCGTCGGGCAGTTCCCTGCTCCACGTTCCTTTCTGATAGTTCCCCTGCGGATCGTCGTTGAGAACAAACGCGCCGGCAATTTCTCCGCCGGAAAGGCAGACGTACTGCGTGTGCGCCGCGGTCATGTCCCGAACGAACGGTTCCGACGGATAGATTTTATACAACCATTTCGGATAGTTAATGTTCTCGTCGAGGTTCTTTACCACGCGGTCGTAAAACGCGCCGACGGCGGCAATCTCGTCGGCGCGGCATTTTCGTATCTGCAAACTATTCATCTTCCCGCCTTTAATCGGCTCATCGGCAAATCGCGCCCGCCAGCCAGACGCCGGCGAGAACCGCGATAAATCCGCCCCCGTTCTGAACGAGGAAATCGGCGAAAGCGCGCGAATACTCCCCGGAACGCAGAAGCGCGTACAGGTCGAACATATAGGTAGAAAAGGTCGTAAACGCGCCCAAAAAACCGGTTAGAACAACCGTCTTAATCTGCGGATCCCAATTCGACCGCGACGCAAAGAGCGCCGCCAACACGCCGAAGCAGAAGCAGCCCGCAATATTGACGGCCGCGACGCCCCAAGGCGCGCCCTTTCCCCAAACGGCCGCCGCGTACGACGTAACGCCAAAGCGCGAAAGCGCGCCCAGGCCGCCGGAAATAAAGAGCGCGGCGAGAAGTCTAACGGTCTGCGCTTCTAACATGGGTTCGTCATTCCTTTTCCAAAAACCGAACGAGCCTATTCTGGAAATCGCGGTAATACGGTTCCTCAATCAGAACGGCGTGCGCGCCCCCTTCGATCACTTCCACGTCGGAGCCGGGCGGAAGAATCTCTTTGGCGGAACGCAAGTCGTCAAATCGGATATACGGATCTTTATCCCCGCAGATCATTAGGGTTGGAACGGAAATCTTTGAGACGTCAAAGAGCGGAACGTCTTCGGCGACGCACGCGTCCCGCCGGCCGCCGTTGGGGCTCGAATCCCCGTCGTACCGCCAGCAGCCCGACGCCCACAGCCCCACGAGCGCCGACTCGGTTATCGAATCGTCGATCGATCCGTCTTCCGCGCGCTGAAAGTCCTCGACGGCGTCTTCCCACGTATTATGATGAAACGGCTCCGTCACTTCGGACTCGCCGATTCCGCGAAAGACCGGCGCGTACAAAACGGCCTTGCGTATATGTTCCGGATGAGCGGCGAGAAACCGCCCGACGGTTATCGTGCCCCAGCTCCAGCCGAGGACGTCGAGCTTATCCCGGCCCGTCGCGGAGGAAATCTTCTCAACCGCGGCGTTAATATCTTCGGCCGCGTAGTCGCTGTTTGGCATGAACCCGTCTTCCACTTTGCCCGACCGGCCGTATCCGGCAATATCGAGCCGCCAGACGGCGTAGCCTTCGCGCGCGAGTTTCCGAACAAGACTGTAATCTTTATAGTCGACGTCGAATTCGTGAGAGGAATAAGTCAGCCCGTGAATGAGAAGAATGTCTTTTTGCGGCTCCGCGCCCACAAGCGCGACGCGGTCCAAATGGAGCGCGATTCCGGCGCGTTCGAGCGGATATTCGGCGTAACTGAAGTTTGCGCCCTCGGCGGCAAAGACGGCCGGCGCAAAGAACAGCGTCAAAAGGAAGCATAGAAACAGGCGCCAGGCGGGAACGGTTCTACTCGTCATCGTCGGTTATCCAATCTTTCTAACGGGCGTTCGCAAAACGGTCTTGAGCTTTTCCGGCGCCGTCTTTCTCGGATCGCTCAAATATATTTCATGATGGAGCCGCTCCTCGGAAAAATCAAACGCGTATCCGTTTTCCCGGACGTACTTTCCAATAAGGTCAAGCGTTTCCGATTCGGCGTCGTAACTGCCAACGTGCATGCATTGGACGCAGAGTCCTTCGTCGATTGTAACGAACCGCGCCGACGAACAGTCGAGCTTTTTCTTCTCCGAAGCCGTCTCGACCGCCCAGTCGAAATCTTCAAGGCGGATAAAGTCGGGAAGCCGAATCGCCGAAAGCCACTCGAACTTCTCTTTCTTCGAAAGGTCGACGCCCCTGTCGTCCATATTGAACCAGAAACCTTCGAGAGGGGGCACGACGTACTGAAAGAACCCTTCGATCGTCCGGGCGCCCATATAGCTCATTTTAAGCGTATACGCGACCGAATAGAGAACGTCCAGCGCGCGACGGTAGTCTCCGTTCGGATCGTTGGGGTCTCCCTTTCCTCGAACGGCGGCGAAATTCATCGCGGGAATCTCGACGGCCGTCGGTTTCCTTGGAGGAAGATAAAATTCTTTGTACTCTTTTTTAAAATCAAAGGGCATAACGCCTCTCCCAAAATAACAAACGGCAAGGCCCCGTACGCTCGTTACGCTCAATTAAAAACGCTCTTGAGCCTTCATAAACTCCGCCAAATTCACATGACGGACGCCGTTCCGTTTTTGCAGAAGGTAATCGGCCGTCGCGACGTACTTCGGATACGCGTCTTTAATCTGTTCGAGAGGCCTGTACTCCCTGTCCTCGATTTCTTTACTGGCGGCGACCGTGTAGGCGACCTGAACGTACGAATAATTAGATTCCGGATCTCTTAAGATAAAATCGCATTCCAGTTTGCCTATTCTTCCGACGCTGACGGCGTAATCCAAACTTTTAGCGTAGAAAAAAACGGTATTTTCAAGGACGGGGCCGTAGTTAATACGGTTGTCGGTATTCAGAGCAAAGTAGAAACTCAGGTCCGCGATATAGTACTTTTTGTCGCCGGCGAGCGACTTTCTCGACTTCATATCGAATCGGTCGCACTCGTACAAAATCTTCGCGTCAACGAGGGTTTGGATATACTTGGCAAGCGTCTGTCGGCTAACCGTATGTCCGTTTTTACGCAAGTCGCCGTACAAATTATTAATGCTCGTCGTCGAACCGAAGTTATTGACGGCATACCGCCGAACCGCTTCAAAAGATTCTCGGTTCCTTATCTTTACGCGTTTTCGAATATCCTTCTCAAAAATCTCTTCGACGACGCTTTGCGTATAACGCCGTTTGTCCGCCAACGAATCGATACGGACAGCCCGCGGAAAACCGCCTTCGAGAATATAGCGCTGCAGTTCTATCGCGGCGTTCGGATCGACCGGAACGCCGTAAAATTCCTTCATTTGCTCGTACTCTTCAAAGGTCAGCGTATAGATTTCAAATTCGACGTAACGGCCCGTCAGTTTAGTAGCCAACTCGCCGCTGAGAAGATACGAATTGGAACCGGTAATGAAAATCGAACAGCGTCCTTCTTCGCGAAATCCGTTGATTACCTCTTCAAAACCGTCGACATTTTGAACTTCGTCAATAAAAAGATAGTTTGTCGCGTCCGGATTGAGCCGTTCCTCTATAAGCCGCTCCAGCTGATCTGCCGTCTTGATTTTTCTGTATGCCCGAAGATCAAGGTTAAGGTAGACGATGCGCGATTCCTCGACGCCTGAGTTTCGAAGCTCGTCGGCGACCGTTTCCATGAGACTGGATTTTCCGCAGCGCCGAACGCCGGTTATGACCTTAACGATATCGGCGCTATGATAAAAGCCGCGAATCTTTTTCAGATATTTCTCTCTAACGAATAACTTCATAACGTCCCCCCGCCGCGTTTCTGCGCCGGTAGAAAACATACTCTGCCGAGTCAAAAAAGTCAAGTTAACGTTGCAGATTTTGCATTTTTTTCAAAAGTTACAACGTTAACGCGCGTTTTTTTAGAAAAAGAGCCGAAGGACGCGGCTAAAAAAACGCCCGGCGCTTATATCAAAACGTCGGGCGTCTTTACGCTATACGGCGTTATTCACGCCGCAGACTCCGGTCGGTCGATCAGGTGAAATCGGCCAGTTTGACCCAGCAGCGGTTTTCCCACGAATTGCGGACCGCTTCAATCGTACGTTCAACGTCGTACGCGTCGCGGAAGGTCGCGATCGGGGCGACTTCTTCGGCGCCGGCGATCTTAAGCATGTTTTCGTAGCACGCGTTGACGGTGAAGTCGCGATAGCCGAACATGTGTCCGTCGGCGAACGACGCGTAGGAGCCAATGTCGCCGCGGTTCGAGAGGACGCGGGACCAGCCGCGTTCGGGGTTCTTGGCGTCGTAGATGCTCAGGTAGTTGACGTCGTCGTAATTCCACGCGATCGCGCCGTTTTCGAAGTAGAGCTCATATCCGTGCGTATTTTCGGTGCCCCACGCGTTGCGCGTGCATTCGAGCGAACCGATCGCGCCGCCGGGCAGCGTGTACATAATGCGCGTGGCGTCGTCGGTTTCGACCGCCTGCATTTTGACGTCGGCCGTTTCGCTGCCGGCGCCGCGCTTCATACGCGCTTCAAGGTCGGATCCGACAAAGGACGGAACCTTGCGTTCTTTAATGTGCGTCGCCTGCATTGCGCACAGTTCGATCGGGCGCATGCCGGTAACGTAATAGAGCATATCGAGCGCGTGAGAACCGAGGTCGCCGAGCGTGCCGCCCGTCTTGCTGAAGCGCCAGCTGTACGGGGTGTCCGGGCCGCCCCAGGATTGATTGTAGAAGGAGCGCGCTTCAATGAGTTTGCCGAAGCGGTTCGCTTTGACGAGCTGACGCGCGAGAACGTTGGACGGGCAGCGGCGATAGATGAAGTTGACGGCGTTGAGAAGTTCGGGCTTCGCTTCAACGGCGGTCATCATTTCACGCGCTTCGTCGACGGAAACGGCGAGCGGCTTTTCGCAGAAGACGTGCTTGCCGGCGTCGATCGCCTTCATAACGGCGTCGTGATGCATCGCGTTGGGCAGGCAGACGTCAACGTAATCGCATTCCGGGTCTTTAATGACGGCGTCGAGATCTTTGCTCGCTTTCCAGCCGACTTCGTTCGCGGCGGCAAATTCGCCGTCGGTGTAGGTGTATGCGCCGTAAAGGACCGGCTTGATCGGGCAGGACGGATAATAACGAGCGACGGCTTCATAAGCGACCGCGCGAACCGTGCCCATCATACCGTAACCAAGAATACTGACATTAAGCGTTTTCGCCATTGAAAATATCTCCTAAAACTGAATTCTCTATTCCGGACCGAGCCGCGTCGCGGCTCTGCGTTCCGGCGGGGCGTCGATTAGCGTAATGAACGGCGGCATGACCGCCGCGCCGCCGCAACCGGACGTCGGCGTAAGTTCGCCGCACAGTTGCGGCTCTTTCTGCGGTATTGTAATAAATACGCCCCTGCGTTTCAAGAAGCGAAACGCATTTTTCGGTATTTTCAGGAAAATTTTTGAGCGGCCGTTATTCCATACGCTTTCTGAACATATAACCGGCGGCCGAAAGAGAAACGGCGGCGACGGCGGCGAGCGGAATCAGGCAAAGCCCTATCTTCTCTAAGGACGCGTCGCGAAGGAACAGGCCCCTCATTATCGCCATTTCCCACCGAACAGGATTGACGACCGTCGCCGCGCTGAGCCAATGGGGCATATTGTCGATCGGAGAGGCGAAGCCCGAAAGGATAATCGCCGGAGGCATGAACAGAAAGACGCCCAGCATCGACTGCTGCTGCGTCGTCGACGCCGAACTTATCATGAGCCCTATGCTGACAATCGACGTCAGATACAGTACGAGACTCCCCAGCATCAGCGCAAACGAGCCTTGCAGCGGGATTTTAAATCCAAAAATAACGATCGCGGTCGTCAGCAGCGCGGAACATGTCGCTAAAAAGACGGCCGCCGCCATTTTGCCGACAACGATTTCACTCGGCGAGGCGGGCGAAACGAGCAGCTGCTCAAACGAGCCCATTTCACGTTCGCGGGAAATGGAAAAGGAAGAGACCATTAACCCCACGGTCGTCGTCAGGAGGCATATCAGGCCGGGCATAAACGCGGTTCGCGAAAGCAAATTCGGATTGAACCACCTTCTGGCGATCGGGCCTGTCGGAACGCTTCCGCCGTCGGCCGCCTGAATCGCCGCTTTGATCCCGTACGACTGCGTTATCTGGGCGACGTATCCGCCCAAAATCGCCGACGCGTTCGCGCGCCGGCCGTCGAGCAGGAGCTGAACTTTTGCCGGCTCGCCGGAGCCGAGAACGCGCGCCGAAAAATCGTTCGGTATGACCAGGCCCGCAAAGATCTCGCGACGCTCAAGCGCGTCTTTTAATTCCTGAGCGCTCCGATAGCCGACGGTCTCTTTAAAAACCGGTTTGACGCAAAACGACTGCAGGAACGTCGACGATTCGACGCCCGCGTCCATATTGAAGACGCCGAGTCGCACGTTGGTAACTTCCAGCGAAACGGCGTACGCGAACATAACGAGCTGAAGAATCGGAGGAAAGATCAGCACGGCGCGCATCTTCGGCATGCCAAGATTGATCGCGAGCTCTTTTAGAAAGAGACGCCGAACGCGGCGAAACGAAGCGAACATAAAAACCGCGCCTTTCTACAGCCTTGTGGGCGTCTTGACGACCGCGGCAATGAAAACGACCGCGCCGATAATTGACATAAAGCCGATCTGATTCAGCAGCAGGGGCCATACGTCGCCCGCCATGAAGATCGTTTGAAGACAGACGACGTAATACCGCGCCGGAAAGATATAGGTGATTCCCTGAACAATCTTCGGCATGGCGTCGATTTCAAAAATCACGCCCGACAGCAGAAAATTCGGGAGAAAACTCGAAACGACCGCTATTTGCGCCGCGACGCTCTGATCGCGGCAGGTCGACGAAATTAAAACGCCCTGAGACGTCGCGACGAGGAGAAAGACTCCGGACGTCAGGAGATACGCGGCCGTCGAACCGTGAAAGGGAACGTCAAACAGGTATCTGGAAAGGGCCGCCGCGCCCAGCGCCGCCGCGATCCCCAGCAGGAAGTAGGGAATCATTTTCCCAACGAACATCTCGACTTTGCCGACCGACGTCGCCATCGTCGCCTCCATTGTGCCGCGCTCCCATTCCCGCGCGACGACAAGACAGGTCAGCAGCGCGCCTATCATCGCGAGAATAATCGCGATCGAGCCCGGTATCAGGCTGTAACGCGTAATCTGAGCGGCGTTATATACCGTCTTCGTTTCGAGATCGACTTTGCTCGACAGTCCGGCCGCGCCCCGCTCGCGCATTTGAAGGGACGTCCATTTGGCAAACGCGGCGCGCAGATAATTCTCGACGATCAGCGCAAGATTCGTCTCGGCGCCGTCGGCAAGAATCTGAATCGCGCCCAGTTCTCCATGCGCGACCCGGCTCGAAAAATCGTTGGGCACGACGACCGCCGCGCGCGTCTCTTCGTCGCGCAGCGCGCGCTCGGCCTCCAAACGGCTCGAATAGTATTGCACGTCGAAATAGCGCGACGCGTTGAGCGAACGGTAAAAAGAACGCGCTAACGGCGCGTCGTCTTCCAGAACGACGCCGATTCTCACGTTCGTCGCGTCGAGAGAAAGACCGTATCCAAAGAGAAAAAGCATAACCGCGGGAAAAACAAACGCGATTAAAAGAGCGCTCGGGTCCCGAAAGACTTGCAGCCATTCCTTCCAGACGATCGCCCAAAGGCGTTCCCACGTTCTCATAACGCCGCTCCTTCCCGGCTCTGCTTAATCAGCCGAATGAACGCGTCTTCGAGGGTCGGATCGGGCGTTTCGGACGTCGCGCTCGACGCTTTAAGCTCGTCGGGCGTTCCTTCGGCGATTTTATGGCCGTCGAGAATCAGCGCCAATCGGTCGCAATACTCCGCTTCGTCCATAAAGTGAGTCGTAACCAGCACGGCGACTCCCTGCGCGGCAAACCGATTCACGCGATTCCAAAATTCCCGGCGCGCAATCGGATCGACGCCGGAGGTCGGCTCGTCGAGAAAGAGCGCGTCGGGCTCATGAACCGTCGCCGTCGCAAGCGCGAGACGCTGTTTATACCCGAGCGGGAGGGAGCCCGCCTTCGAACGCTCAAAAGGCCGAAGTCCGTAATCGTCCAGCGCGCGGGCTATCGCGGTTTCCCGCGCCGATGCGGAAAGGCCGTAAAGGTCGGAGTAGAAAACGAGATTCTGCCGAACCGTCAGATCGGAATAAAGCGAAAATTTCTGCGCCATATAGCCTAGCCGGCTCCTCGCTGCGCCGGGCGCCTTGCGCAGGCTGACGCCCCCGACGTAACCGTCGCCCGACGTCGGACGAAGAAGCCCGCAAAGCATTTTGAACGTCGTGCTTTTGCCCGCCCCGTTAGGACCGAGAAGACCGAAAATCTCGCCGCGCTTAATCCGAAAACTTACGTCGGACGCCGCGGTAAAATCGCCAAATCTCTTCGTGAGGCCGTCGGCGACGACGACATATTCCTGAGACTCTTTGCGCGCCGGAGGTTCCTCTTCGAGCGAAACGTCTTTGGGCGCCCCGCCAAGACGTTCAATAAAACCGTCTTCAAATCGCGGAACGGCCAGCTCGACTTTTCTTCCTCCGAAAAGATGTTGCGGATCGTGAACCGGATCAAAGGCGCGGCGCAGCGTAACGCGAATCGAACTCCCCTGAATCGTCGCGTCGACAATCTCCTCTTTGCGCGAGAGAGCGCCGACCGCGTCCCGGCGCCGGGCCGGCTCAACGTCTAAAACTCGCGCGACGCGGCCGGACATATCGCGCGTTAACTCTTTGGGCGCGCCCGCAAAAAGCAGTCTGCCCTCGTTAAGCAGGAACGTTTCGTCGCAAAGTTCCGCTTCGTCAAGGTAAGCCGTGCTCCATATAACGACCGTCTCGTCGGTAACTTGCTCGTTCACCATGCGCCAAAGTTCGCGGCGGCTCAGCGGATCGACGCCAACGCCCGGCTCGTCGAGAACGAGCAGCCGCGGCGTCGTTATTAACGCGCACGCCAGTCCGAGCTTCTGTTTCATGCCCCCGGAAAGACGCCTGGCAAGCCTCTTGGTAAAGCGCGTTAAATTCGTAAACTCCAGTAATTCGTCAAACCGCGCCTTGCGCCGACCGCGTGGAAGATTGCGGAGTTTCGCGTAAAGATTGAGGTTCTCCATGACCGTCAGATCTTCGTAAAGGCCGAATTTCTGGGGCATATAGCCCATCATCTCGCGAACACGCTTCGTCTCTTTCGCCGCGTCGTATCCAAACGCGGTCACGCGGCCTGACGTCGGCGTCAGCAGCCCGGCGATTAGGCGCAGCGCCGTCGTCTTACCCGCGCCGTCCGGCCCGACGAGTCCTGTAATCTTGCCGGGCTTGAGCGTCGCGGAAATCGAATCGAGCGCGGGCCTTGCCGAGTTCGGAAAAAGCTTTGTGACGTTTTCAAAAACGATCATTGTTCTTCTTTGCCTTCGAGGCCGAGCTCTCCGGTCCCGGCGGCCCCCAAAGGAATCTTCACGCTCACGGGCGCGCCCTGACGCAGGCCTAAATCAGGCGTCTCGACGACTATCCTTGCCCGATAGACAAGATTTGTGCGCAAATTCGGCGTTTCTACCGTCTTCGGAGTAAATTCCGCTTCCGGGGAAACGTACCCGACGTGCCCGACGTATTTTTTCTCGGAAGAATCGGTCGAGATTTCCACCTCGACTCCCGGCGCGACTTTGCCCAGATCGGGCTCTTCGACGAAGATATAGACCCACACGACGTCGCGAACCGAGAGCGTGGCGACCGTTTGGCCCGCCGCGACGATCGCGCCCGGTTCCGCGACCCGCGTTAGAACGACGCCGTCGTTCGGAGCCTGCAAAACGGCGTCTTGAAACGCGATTTTCGCCCGCGCTAACGCCGCTTCAGCCTGCGCGACCGACGCTCTCGCCGCCGCGAGGTCCTCCTGACGCGTTCCCTCCTCCAAGAGTTCCACATTCGCCAACGCTTTCGCCAACCTCGCTTTCGCGACGTTGCGCGTCGACAGCGACGCGTCGTATCCGCTTTGACTGACGGCGTTTTTGCCGATGAGATTCTCGTTCCGGCTAAGATCGGCTTCGGCAAGTTCCAGCGTGGCGCGGCATTCGTCCGCCTGCGCGCGCGCTTCCTCGAGCTCCTGCTTGCGCGCGCCGTTCTCCGCCCTTTCGAGCGCCGCGCGCGCCTGATCTAACGCCGCCTGAGCGAGCTGAACGTCGACTTCAAGGGGTTCCGCGTCGAGCTTAGCGAACGTTTGCCCTTTGGTTAGCGACTCCCCTTCTTCCGCGAAAACCTCGGCAATCTTTCCGGCGACGCGAAAACTCAAATTGACGCGGCGAATCTCTATATTTCCGTAATATGTCAGCGAGTCGGAAACGGGCTCGCTCTTTTTCTTCTGTTCGCGCTGATAAAGGAACGCGGCGACCGCGGCGGCGATAATCAGTAAGACGACGGCTTTTGCGACGGTTTTCATCGTCGTGCTCCTTTCTGAACGCGGATAAAAGAAGTCAATACGGAAACGATCAGGCGTTTCCCCTGCTCTAAACGCCGCGCCGTTTGCGACGCGTCAAGCGTAAGTTCTACGAACAGACCGCGAAAATAGCGAGCGAAGACGAACGCCAATTCTTCGTCGGAAAGGATAAATTCAACTCCGTGTTTTTGGCGTATCCGGGCAAACAAGCCCGCTATTGGAACGTTTGTGTTTTTTTCAATGAGTTCAAGCGCCGGCGCTTTATTCCCTTTAAAGAGGGTTGTTTCTGAAAAGACGTGCCGGACCAATCCAAAAGGAATGTTAGCGACAAGTTTCCCAACTAACGCTTCGACGTCTTCTTGGGCGGTCGCGCCGGAAAGGGGCGTCGATTCGATAATTTCATGAACTTTAGAAATGTGATCCAATACGACGCAGAGGAACAGATCGTCTTTGTTGCCAAACCACCGATAGACCGTCGCGAAAGAACCGCCAGACTCCCGGACGATTTCCGCAAGCGAAACTTCGTTATACCCGCGCTCTTCAAACAGGCGTTTCGCCGTATTCACGACTTTGCGCCAACGCGCTTTACCGCGTTCTGTAGGAGGCATATTGAAACTGGGAAAAACTGCCGTTTTATCTGTGTCCATTATTATGGCCCTTTCAAAAGTGTAATGTATTTTACATTACGCTTTTGGCCGCGTCAATAGGGCTCCGAGCAACAACCCGGAGCCCCTGCGCTAAATCAAGTTCTCATACGGGAAACCGGCTTCATTTCTTCACCGATTTCGTCAAGAGCCATTCGTAGAGCTCTTTCTCGTCGTATGCGAGATCCCAGCAATCATGTCCGACGCCGGGATAGACGGTGAATTTGACGTCTTCGTTTCCGGCCTTCTTAACGGCGTCGATCATCGCCTGATCCCCTTCAATTTTGACGACGGGGTCGACCGCGCCATGGAACGCCCATACGGGCATAGTCACAGCCGCGGCTTTATCCGTTCCGTAAGAACCGCACACGGGCGCGACTGCGGCAATTTTGCCCGCGCCAATCGCAGCGACGCCCCACGTGCCGAACCCGCCGAGCGAAACGCCGGTTACGTAGATACGCGACTTATCGATCGGATACTTCGCGCACACTTCGTCGATGAACGCCAAAATCTGCAGCGGAGACCATGCGGAGTTCTCTTTGCACTGCGGCGACACGGTAAAGAATTTCCACGTCTTGGCAATTTCAGGATTGTCGCAAAGCTTAGGCGGACCGTACCTCTTGAGAAGATTCGGATTCGAGCCGCGTTCGCCCGCGCCGTGCATGAAGACTAACAGCGGATAGCCCGCTTCCGTCTTGGCGGAGTCGTCGCTCGGCTGGAACGCCCAGAAGCTCAGGTCTTCTTTTCGTTCCGGATCAAGTCGATCCTCGCCTCGGAACATGCCGCCGCCGGCTTTCGCGGGCAAGGTCGCCTTCATGAGGACCTGCTTGCCCGGTTCCACTTTCGGACCGGAAATAACGGGAGGAAGCTGTTTCGAGAGGAGCCAGTCGTAGAACATTGGGTTGTCGTAAGTTCTCGTCCAACTGTCGTGCTGAACGCCGGGATAGACGGTGAACGCGACGTCTCTATTTCCGGCTTCTTTAACCGCGTTAACGATCGCGCGGCCGGAATTGATATTGACCGCGGGGTCGGCGTCGCCGTGGAACGCCCACACGGGCATGGTAATACGTCCGGCTTTTTCCGTCGGGTACCAGCCGCAAATAGGCGCGATCGCGGCAATTTTACCGGCGCCAATCGCGCCGACGCCCCACGTTCCGAACCCGCCCATCGACAGGCCGGTCACGTAGATGCGCGACCGGTCGACGGGATACGCCTCGCAAATGCGGTCGATGAGGACTATCATTTGCAGCGGCGACCAATCGACGTTTGGCTTGCACTGCGGCGAAACGGTAATAAAACGCCATGTTTTCGCTATTTCCGGATCCGCGCAAAGCTTTGCAGGCCCGTGCATTTTGACTTTCTCGGGATCGTCGCCGCGCTCGCCCGCGCCGTGCATAAAGAGCATGAGCGGGTATCCGGCGTCCGTCTTCGCGGACTCGTCGCTCGGAAAGAAGAACCAGAAATCGACGGTTTCCGTTTTCGATTCGTCGATTTTATCCTCGCCATGTCGCGGGTCGCCGACTTTGGCGGGCAATTCCGCCTTCATGAGAACTTGTTGGCCCGGCGTCGCTTCCGGGTTATTGTCCTTAATCGAGTCCGCGTTCGCGGAGACCGTAAGCCCAAAGAGCAAAACGGCTCCCAGTAAGAGAGAATAGCGCATAAAGGACCTCACTTTTCAAGTTTTTTCGAAAGGAACCATTCGTAAAGTTCCGGATTGGCGTATGTTCTCGTCCAGACGTCATGCCCGGCCCCGGGATAGGTCGTGAACTTAACGCTTCCGTTTCCAAGTTCGCGAACTTTGTCGACCAGATCGCGAGAGTACGTATATTTAACCGCGCCGTCGGCGGTTCCGTGGAACGCCCAAATCGGCGTCTTCGTCATTTTAGGCGCGAATTCAAGCGGATAACCGCCGCAAAGAGGCGCCGCCGCGGCGACAATATCCGCGTTGTGCGCGATCATGCCCCACGTGCCGAAACCGCCCATCGACAGGCCTGTTATATAGATTCGCGAACGGTCGACCGGATACGCGTCGCAAATCTGATCGATTAGAACGCGAAGCTGCGCCGGGGACCAGAACCGCGCCCCTTTAACTTGCGGCGAAAGGGTTATGAACTTCCACGTCTTCGCCTGTTCCGGATCCGCGCAGAACTTCGGCGGACCGTGGACTTTTACCGCGTCCGGGTTGTCGCCGCGCTCGCCCGCGCCGTGCAGAAAGACAAGGAGCGGATAGCCGGCGTCCGATTTCGCGGACTCGTCGACCGGAAGGAAGAGCCAATATTTAACCGTTTCCGTTTTCGTCTCGTCGATCGGATTCGGACCGCCAAGGGGCATTGCGTCGCCGCCGGTCCATTCCCCGCCAAGAGCCAAGGGGAGTTCCGCGGTCATGAGAACCTGTTCGCCAGGTTGAACGGACTGTTTCTGTTTCATATCTTCTGCGTTCGACGCCGCGACGCAGGCGCAAAACGCCAGCAACGCGACCAACGACGACAGTACCGTCGTACGTTTCATTAATAAAATCCTTCTTTACTGTGTTAATAAGGGGCTTTTTTGACCGCGGCCGCAAATTGCCGCCGCTCTAGACAATATAGAACAAGCAAGGCCAAAAAGCAAGCGTTTTTAAAAAAATCTAACGCCGGGCTTACTGAACTGCGCCCGACTGAGAAAGAATCGCAAAGAGAAAGCCAAGAAATAAAAGAAGCCGGCTCGAAGCGAAGGAGGGGAACCAGCCCCTCTGACCTGAAAATGGGCAAGATTTTCCAGATCAAACAATCTTCGCGCGCCGGCGACATTACCCCCTCTTACAAAGAAGGCGCCAAAAAGGCCGACAAGAAACAGCGACTTCATTTATCGTCTAGAAAATTATAGCCTTACCGTAATAAAAAATTTTTAGCCCGATTATTTAAAAAAATAAAAAACGCCTCGTTTTAATAAAAATGTATCAAAACGAGACGTTTTATTTTACGTCGTTTCACGTTCCAAAGCGACCGTCAGCGCAGCAGCGCCGGGACGCCCAGAACCGTTACGATATAGTCTTCCAAAACCCCCTGAGAGGGCTTTTCAAATTTCACGCTCCAAAATCCCTTCATGGGCGGAATCGGCTTGCCGTTCGCGTCCTCGGCGACCGACCAAGCGCCGAGCGAAGAAACGTCGGCGAGTTTCGCAATTTCCTTGCCGGTCGGATCGTAAACCGTCGCCGTTACGCGTTCCGACGCGCTTCCGATTACGCGCAGACCGAGGTCCGCGGCGCCTTCGGGCACATAGAACGAGAACGTTCCCGTCGACGCGAACACGTCCAGCGTAGGCCGCGCCGAAATCAAAATGGGCGCGTCGTTTTTCGAGCTCAGTTCGACCGTGCTCGCGCCGAATTGAACGTCCAGTTTGAACCAGCCGCTCTCCTCCGCATTAAACGTGAAGTCATGAGGCTGGCAGTCGCCGGGCGCGGTCTCGAGCGCAATCTCTTTTCCGGACGGCGACGTTACGAGCGATTTCACTTCCGCCGGCGTGTAATTGCCAATTTGTCGCTGCAGCAGACGCCATTCGACCGTCTCGCCGGCCGAGGCGCAGAAGTAGTACGTCGCGTCGCCGCGCGCCCGAACGCTCGGGGCGCCGTCCGCGCGCTCGCGCCATGCCGCGGCGAGCTCCTGCGCCAGCTTCGCGTTGGCGGACGAATTGAGCGCCGCCAAGTCAAACGCCTCGACGCGACGCGCGCTCAGCTGCGGAAAGAGCTTTTTGAGGCCCGCGTCGTCGACCGGAACGTCCGCGCTCGATTTGACCGTCCCGTCCGCGTTGAGTTTCGTGGCGCGAATCGCGCCGGCGAATTTCCGGAAACCGACGCCCTCGCTCGACGCGTCCCGAACGGCCAGGAGGAACTCCGGCGCGTCGGCGGCCGCGTCGACGATCTCGACGTCCTCAAACGAAACGCCCCCGTTGGCGTCGACGTCGGTCCCGACGGCGATAAACGAAACGCCCATGTCGGTCGTCGACTTTTGCCACGCGCCGACGGCGACGTCGGTTACCACGTTAAAGTCATAGTCCGCAAACTCTCCGTATCCGAGAACGCTCGCCGCGCTGGGCGTCGTTACGCGAACCTTTTCAAAGCGCAGCGGCGCGCCGTCCGCCCACTTGCTGCGAACCGCGATTCCAATAAAGTTGCCCGTAAATTCGCAGTTGCGAAGAAGCATGGCGCCGTCGAGCAGCCGGTCTTCTCCGCTCCCGACGGTCAGCGATAAGCCCGCGCGGTTATTGCGAATCGACTTACAGTCTTCAAACGCAAACGAGAGTTCTTTTTTGGCAAGGTTTTTCAGCTGAGGAAGGTAGAACGCGATCCCATCCCCCCGGTTATTGATCGCGAGAACCCGCCGCATAACGACGTTCGATATTTGCTCGTCCGCGTGATTCGGCTCAAAATCGATTCCCGCTTCCGGGGCCGTGCCGACCGTGTCGCGCAAAACGCAGTCTTCAATCAGCAATCCGTCGACGCTGATAACGCTGATTCCCTGACGGTTGTTCGCGACGCAGTCGACGTTTCGCAGCGTAATATCGCGGCACGGAACGCCTTCCGTCGCGACGCCGACGTAGACGCCGTCCCCGCCCGTCTCCGCGATCGTAAGATTCTCGACCGTAACGTGCGCGGCGCTGCGAAGAGACAGACCGTGCCGCCATTCCGATTTCTCGTAGGGCGCGTTCCAGTAATCCTTTTTGCGCATACGGAGCGTCGCGCCCCCGCCTTCCCCGCGAATTACGATATTCTCCGCGTTCTGCGCCGTTATGAGCGTCTCGCCTTTGGATTTAAACTCGCCGGCTTTCGCAAGAATCTCAACGCCCTCTTGGAGAACAAGTTCAAGATTGCTTCGGAGCGTAATCGGCCGCACGATCCAAGGTCCGGCCTGCCTGTCGACGACGACTCTTTTCGCGCCGGAATTAATCGCCTTTTGAAGACTGTCGGTCGCGTCGGCGGCGTCGTAGCCAAAAGAAGACGCGACGACCGTTTCGTCCGCCGCGCGCGTCTGTTCTTCCGGAGCCAAACCGAACGCGAACAGGACGGCGCATAGAAGTCCGAAATAATTTAACCGATTCATGAAATCACCGTTTATCAATGGAATAGGAAGGATACAAAAAACCCGCCGCGATACGGTCGGCAAACGCGACGCCGCGGCGGGTTCTCCATGTCAAACTACTTGTTGCGAACGTTCGGCGGGAGAATTAGGATTTCTGAGCCGCTTCGCGTTCTTTTCGCGCCTGTTCTTCACGGCGCAGTTCCGGCGACGCAGCGTTAAAGATCATCGCGAAGAGGAGCATCGCGGCAAACGACGAAAAGACGAGCATACCGAAGATGAGCGGCCAGCCCGCCTTCGAGATATTTGCGCGGCCTTGAATCGCTTCCTTCGTCGCGGTTTCGACGATTTTCGTCCGCTGCGCGTCGTCGAGTTCGGCCCCTTGGAAAATATCGTTGATCGCCGCGGTCAGTTTGCCTTGGCTCTTTTCCAGTTTTTCCGCGACTTTTTGGCCCGCGTACGTTTCGCGCGAGCCGCTGAAATTATCGTACGAACGCTGCGCGTCGTACGCGCCTTCGAGCGCTTTAACGAGCCCGGAAACGCCGATTTCCTGAATCTTTTCCGCCTCAAAACCGGGAATTTCAGCCGCGCCGGCGACCGCCGTCGCTACCATATCGTCGCGCGCCGCTTTATACGGTGCGGTCGCGGAGTCGACGATGAGCCCGACGCCGAAACCGGTTACGATCGTCGCAAGATATCCGAACAGACCGGTCAGACCGCTCGACGCCGCGCCCGACTTCTTCGTCGCGATTGTCGCGGCGACGCACCCGATCAGGCACTGCGGACCGTAAATAAAGAACCCGATCATACTCATAATTAAGATGTTCAGTACGAGCGAATCGGAATCGAGCTTCCAGAAGGTAAAGGAAGCGATTAAGCAGCCGAGCATATAGACAAAGCACGCTTTCGCGCCGCGGCCGTGGAAGACCCTGTCCATTAAAAGCCCGCTGAGAATAATGCCGCACGCGCCGAAAATTTCGTAGCACGCGGTCGCCCAGCCCGCCGATTTGAGATCGAGCCCTTTCGATTGAGACAGGAACGTCGGCGCCCAGTCGAGAATCGAAAAACGAACGATATAGACGAAGAAGTTCGCAAAGCACAGAACCCAAACCGCCCAGTTCGAGAAGACGTTTTTGCAAAGATCGGCCCACCAGCTCGTCTTTTCGTCGTCGGCGACCGCCGCCTGTACTTCGGCGACTTCTTCGGCCGCGCCGTGCTTGCGCGCGTAATAGACTTCAACCGGCTCAAACCCTTCTTTTTCAGGCGAATCGCGAAGCGCCCAGTAGAGCCCAATCGCGCCGAGAATACTCAGGCACGCGGGAACCAGGAAGCAGTACTTCCAGCCGAACGCGACGACGAACGAATTGAGCAGAAAGACCAAGCCCGCCCCGAACGAGTGCGAGATATTCCACGTCGCGAATTTTACGCCGTGTTCTTTCGGCGCGAACCAGTGCATGAGGCTCTTTGCGCAAGGCGGGAACCCCATCCCCTGGACCCAGCCGTTTATAATCCAGAACGAACCGATAATCCACGCGATTACGTTCGCTTTCGACTCCGATGAAACGCCTATTGCCGTCGCGATATCGGACGAAAAACCGCAGAAGACGTTCGTCATCGCGGCGAGGAACAGCCCGATCGACATGAAGTAACGGGGATTGACCCGGTCGCTCCAGACGCCGTTGACAAACCGCGCGACGCCGTAAAGCACGCCGTGGATCGTCAGAAAAAGACCCAGCGTCGTTTTCGTAATCCCGATCTCTTCCAGACCGGGCATCGCCATCGTGATACTTTTACGGACAAAATAGAAGAAAATATAGCCGATCATCGTACCCAAAAGGATACGCCATCGCCAATATTCATAATCCTTATCGCTGCGGCGAACCGGAGCGGCAACAGGAGGAGTCGACATAACGCGCAGTTCTTTCTAATTCGTGTAAAAAAGCAAACCCATTATTTCTTCGTCTTCGCAGCGACGAGAAGATCGCGAAGAACGGAAATGTCGTCGAGGACGAGCTCCGGCGTAAGACCGCTCTCTTTGAGGGATTCGAGCGTCGCTTCGCCGGTAAGTACGAGAACGGCCGCAACTTTCGCGCGGCGCGCCATTTCCATATCGGTGTAGATACGGTCGCCGACCATCATCACTTCGTCCGGCTTGAGCCCGTACTTGTCCATAACGCCGCTGATCATCGCCGCGTCCGGCTTGCCCGGCACCGCTTCAGGACGCCGCTTCGTAACGTCGGCAATGAGCGCCTGAACGGCTCCGCAGTCGACGAGAATCGTCGTCTTGTCCGTCGGGCAGACGGTGTCAGGATGCGTCGCAATGTACGGCTTGCCCTGACCGACCCAATAGGTCCCTTTGCAGAGCCGGTCGAACGTCAGCGTCGTATCAAACGCCACGACAACGAGCTCCGGTTCGTCTTTATCGTTGTATTCGTCGATCATTTCGTATCCGTGATCGGTGAATTCTTCGCGAAGACTCGCCGTGCCGAGTACGTAAATCTTTTTGACGTCCGGATAATGCTGCTTCAGATAGAAGAACGTCGCGGTCGCCGACGTCGAGATATTGTCGGGCGTCGCTTTCAGACCGAGATCCAGAATCTTCTTCAGGTAATCTTTGGCGCTCTTTGAGGAATTGTTCGTCAGAAACGTATAGCCAACGCCAATCTTGTCGAGCGTTTCAAAGACGTTTTTAGTATACGGAAAGAGCGTTCCGCCCTTGTAGATCGTTCCGTCCATATCAAACACAACGCGTTTAATTTTGGACAGATCTACCGTGGGATTCAGGTAATGAACGCTATGTTCGTTGAGATTTTTAGAGTCGGGCATAACTGTCTTTCCACAAAAAAAGGGTCGTTCTTTCGGACATTTTAGACGCGTTCGCTGTATAAGCGCCGTCGAAAACAACCGCGCGGACGTACGGACCGGCGATTCGCCGACGCATTAATTATACGCTAAACTGAAGTCCGCTTTCAACCCCCAAACGGTTATTTTTTTATTTTTTCGGGCGGCGAAAACGCTCGTGTCGGCCGTTGCGTCGCCCCTTAACAAAAACCGGTCGGCCGGTACAATAGAGAGACGCGTTTGCACAGGATCGCGCGCATATTTTAACGGCGCGCGGCGCGCTGTTCGTTAGGAAAGGATAACTATGGCGACCTACCAATTCAACTCGATTGAAGAAGCGATCGACTCGTTTCGCAAGGGCGAAATTGTCATTGTCGTAGACGACGAAAACCGCGAAAATGAAGGCGACTTCATCTGCGCGGCGGAAAAAGTGACGCCGGAACATGTGAATTTCATGTTAAAGTACGGTCGCGGTCAAACGTGCGTCCCGCTCCTGCCCGAAACGTGCAAGCGTCTCGAACTCCCGCAAATGGTCCAGGATAATACCGCGCCCCTTCAGACGGCGTTCACCGTGCCCGTCGATCATAAAGACGCGCGCACCGGCATTACCGCGCAGGAAAAAGCGCTCGCGATTCGCGCGCTCGCCGATCCCAAGAGCGTGCCCGGAACGTTCGTTCGGCCCGGTCATCTCTTCCCGCTCGAAGCGAAAGAAGGGGGCGTTTTGCGGCGCGCCGGCCATACGGAAACCGCAGTCGATCTCGCGAAACTCGCCGGTCTCTTTCCCGCGGGACTCCTTACGGAAATTCTCAACGAGACGGGCAATCGCGCGACGCGCGACGAGCTCCTCGAAATCGCCAAGAAATTCAATTTGAAAATCTGCACCGTCGCGGATCTCATTAAATACCGCCGTCAGCATGAAAAGATCGTCGACCGCGTCGCGGAAGCCAAGCTCCCGACAAAATACGGAGAAGGCTCGATCTACGCGTACAAAATCAAATATGAGACGGGCGAGCCGATCGCCATTGTCTACGGCGACCTTTCGACCCGGGAAGCGCCCTTAGTCCGCCTCCATTCTTCCTGCTTTACCGGCGACTTGGTCGCGTCGCTTCGCTGCGACTGCGGCGATCAGTTGCACATGGCGCTCCAAAAGATTTCCGAAGACGGAGTCGGCGTTCTCGTCTATCTTCCGCAGGAAGGCCGCGGGATCGGGCTTGCGGAAAAGATTAAGGCGTACGCCCTGCAGGATCGCGGCATGGACACGTGCGAAGCCAATCTTGCGCTCGGGCATCCGGTCGATCTGCGCGATTACGGCGTCGGACTCCAGATTCTCAAAGATCTCGGTCTGAGCAAAGTACGGCTCATGACGAACAATCAGAAGAAGGTCGACGCGTTTATCTACGGCGGATACGACGTGGCGATTACCGAACAGGTCCCGCTCGAAGCGCCGTGCAACGAATTCAATCGCTTTTATCTCGAAACGAAACGCGATAAGATGGGGCATTCGCTCAGCAAAGATATCTGACGGCGGCGCGGCGCCTTGACTCCTTGGCCGCACGCGTAAACAACAACGGCGCGAAACCGAAAAGACTCGATTTCGCGCCGTTATTTTATTTGTTTGCGATTCTCCGCGCGGAAACTACTTCGCGATATCAGTCGCGCGCGTCTCGCGAATAACCGTCACTTTAATTTCGCCCGGAAACTGCAGCCGCGCCGTAAGCTCTTTGACAATATCGCGGCACGTCTTTGCGGCGCTCTCGTCCGTCGTAAGCTGCGAGTTAACGATAACGCGCATCTCGCGGCCCGCCTGAACGGCAAACGCCTGCTCAACAAACGGAAACTCCATCGCGATCTTTTCGAGCTCTTCCATACGCTTAACGTAATGTTCAAGCGTCTCGCGCCGCGCGCCCGGCCGCGACGCGCTGCACGCGTCGGCCGCGGCGACAATAAGCGTATACGGATCCGCCAACCGCGGATCTTCGTGATGCTTTAACGCCGCCTGAACGACTTCTAACGGTTCCCCGTATCTCTTGAGAATGTCGGCGCCGATCTTCGGATGGCCCCCCTCGAGTTCATGGTCCGCCGCCTTGCCGAGGTCGTGCAAAAGACCGCAGCGGCGCGCAAGACGCTCGTTGAGCCCCATCTCCGCGGCGATCGCGCCGGAAAGGAACGCCACTTCTATCGAATGGCGCAAAACGTTCTGGCTGTAGCTCGTGCGGAAATAGAGCCGGCCGAGGAAGTTCACAACGCGTTCGTGAGGACGCGCGACTTCCGCTTCCTGACACGCTTCTTCCCCTACCCGCTGGACAAACGCCTGAATATCGCGCGTCGTCTGATCGTAGATCTCCTCGATGCGCGACGGATGGATGCGCCCGTCGGCAATGAGCCGCGTGAGCGTCAGGCGCGCCGCCTCGCGCCGAATCGCGTCGAACGCGCTGACAATAACGACGCCGGGCGTGTCGTCGATAATGACGTCGACGCCGGTTATCTTTTCAAACGCGCGGATATTGCGCCCTTCGCGGCCAATCACGCGCCCCTTCATTTCGTCGTTTGGGATATCGACGGTGCTCGTCGTCGCTTCCGCGGTGTGGGCCGCGGCGTACCGCTGCAGCGCCAGAAGAATAATTTTGCGCGCGGTCGATTCGCAGCGTTCGTTCACTTCTTTTTCGTGGCGCAGAATAATCGCGCCTTCTTCTTCCGTGAGCTCTTTATCGAGTTTTTCGAGCAGGCGCCGGCTCGCTTCTTCCTTAGTGAGATTCAAGACCTCGTACAGAGCCTTCTCCTGCGCGGCGATCTTTTCGCGAAGCTCGTCGGCCAAGCGGCCCTGTTCTTCGATCTTTTTAGAGAGCGTCTTGCGCGTGTCCTGAACGGACCGCTCGTGCTTTCTCAGCTCGTCCCCTTGCTGATCGAGGACTATTTGACGTTTGTCTAACTGGCGTTCTTTCTCCGCCTGAGCCTGACGTATCGCGCGCTTTTCGCTCTCGATCTCTTCTTTCTGTTTAATCGACGCTTCTTTGAGCTCGAGTTCCGCTTCGCGGCGATAGTTTTCGGCGTCCTGTTTGGCGCGGTCGAGAATCGTTTGCGCCTCGTTTTCCGCGTCGTATTTCCGCATTTTATTGAGGTACTGCACGCCGAAAAAGACGCCGGCTCCAGAAAGAAGCGCGACGACTATCAGCATGACCGCCATCGTGATTGGAGTGATAGTCACAATTACAATATGTCCTTCGTCCGTCAAGCGCGCGCAGACGAATTCCTACAAGAAGCCTCGACCGATCGAATCGAGACGCGTCTTCAAGAAAAGCAGAATACTTGCCAAGCCTTGTTCCGAGACCGCGGAGCGCACGCGCGTCGCTTTCACTGCCAACCGCCGCGAAACGCAAGGCGGCTGACGAATATATACGAACTCGCTCGATCGAAACCGATCGGCAAAAAACGAAAGGACGGCGGTCAAAACCGGCGTTCATGCGAACGCGGTTCTTTCTTAAGGTCAAGCAACCGGGTAAGGCGGGACCTTTTTATCTTGACGCGGGAATAACGTCAAACAAACGTTTAACGGTTATAATAGTAATAAAAATATATAAAACGGCGGCTCAAAACATAAAAACGCCGTTGAAACGTAACGAAACGGGATCAGCGTTGAATACGCTAATAAAAGTTTCGCCTTAACCTTATTCTAACAAAGAACGCGCCGTCGCGCAATGAGAAAAAATATTTTTTGTCGGCGTACGGAGAGAATGCGGCGCGGCCTCGAGAGCGGTCGCGCCGTTGACGTGCAAACGTTTAGATTGCGTTCAGAAGGGGACTATTCGTCCATGACGTCTTTTTCGCGGTTTTTCGCGAGTTCCGACGCAAGATCTTCGTATTTCTTCGTCAGTTCCTGAATCTGTTCTTTCGTCGAATCGCGTTCGTCCTCGGAAATCTCTTTGGCTTTTTCCGCGGCGTCGGCCTGCTTATTGCCGTCGCGGCGAACGTTGCGAATCGCGATTTTGCACTCTTCACAAAGATCGCTGATCGTCTTGACCATCTTGCGGCGAACTTCGGTTGAAAGGGGCGGAATATTCAGGCGAATAACCTTGCCGTCGTTGTTCGGCGCGTAGCCAAGATCGGCGTTCACAATTCCCTTCTCAATTTCCTTGAGCGTGCCGACGTCGAAAGGACGAATCAGAATCTGCTGCGCTTCCGGGCAGGCGACCGTCGCGACCTGTTTGAGAGGCGTTGGAACGCCGTAGGCCATGACCTGAACCGAATCGACCAAACCGGGATTCGCGCGGCCCGTGCGGACGCCCGCAAGACCTTTGCGAAGACGCGCGACCGACTTTTCCATTCTATCTTCAACGTCGAGTAAAATTTCTTCCGTCGACATAATGATTCTTCCGTTATTCTGGTTTGCAGGGCGCCGACCTAAGCGCGGCGCAAATCTCGTTCCGCGGCCGCGGCGGCCTCGGATAAACGTCTGTTCCTAGTATAAAAACAACGCCGCGCGATATCAAGAGGAACGAAACGTCTTTTTAGAAATTTCTTAACTCCGCGCCATGAGCGGTTATCTGTCAGACGCCGATAAAAAAACGCCCTTTAAGCGAAAACGCTCAAAGGACGTTCCGGTTTCAGGTAGGGAAACGCCGCGCAGAACGGCGTTCCCCGCATGGAAAATCACTCTTTGCCAGACTTGGGCGCCGCCGGCGGATTCGGGCCGGTTTTGCCGTCCTTGTCCGGTCCCTCGTCGCCAGACGACTCGCCGTAGCCATAACCGCCGTAACCGTAGCCGCCGCCATAGCCGGACCCGTAGCCGTAGCCGCCGGAACCGGTTCCGTAGCCCGCGCCGTAGCCGTAGCCGTAACCGCCGGAACCTGCGCCGTAGCCGTAACCGCCGCCATAGCCCGCGCCGTAACCGTAGCCGCCGCCGTAGCCATAGCCGCCATAGCCTCCGTAACCGCCGTAGCCGCCATAGCCGCCGTATCCGTAGCCGCCATAGCCGCCGTAGCCGCCGTAACCGCCATAGCCGCCGCCATATTCGTTCGACGTCTCGTCGGACGCGAATTCGTTGTAGAAGCGGTGCTTTTCGTGGCAGTTAACGATGCAGCCAAGCAGATTCGCGTTGATCGTCGCCAGCGCGCGAACGCCGGATACAACGTCCGGTCGACCGCGGCGACGAATACGGAAGACGTACAGAACGCCGTCCGTTCGAGGCGCGACCGTCGCCGCGTCGTTCACATAGAGCACCGGCGGCGTGTCAATGAGGATGACGTCGTACTGTTCGCGGAGCGTCGCGAGCATCTGGTCAAATTCCTGACCGGCGATGAGTTCCGCGGGCGACCGCTTCGTACGCGAGCCAGCCGTCATGACCTGCAGATTCTTAATCGGAACTTCCGAAATTCCTTCTTCCAACGTGCATTCGCCGAGAAGAACGTTCGAAAGGCCGCGCGTATTGTCCAAGCCGAACATTTTATGAATATCCGGCTTGCGCATATCGCAGTCGATAAGGAGAACGCGCTTGCCCGCTTCCGCAACCTTAACGGCAAGGTTCGAAATGATCATCGTTTTACCGTCGGTCGGGTGAGGGCTCGTATTCATAACGACGACGCAGCCCGTGCCAGGACGCTGGTTAAACAGACGCGTGCGCAGCTGTCGGAAGACTTCGCAGATAGCGTCGTTCGGCTTATAGTACGCAAGCAATTCCGGCTCGGGTTTGTGCGCGTCGCGAAGCTCCTTGCGCTTCTTCGGCGTAATGTCGCGAAGACGGTGCTTAAAGGAGACAAGGTGCGTGAGAATCGGCATATGAAGCGTGCGCGTAATTTCCGCGGGCGTGTGGAACGTCGCGTCGGTAACGTCGATAAGGTACGCCAAAAGGGATCCAAGCGCAACGCCAAGCACAAAACCGGCAAGCACGAACTTCAAGACGTTCGGGTAGACCGGATGATTGTTCTCAACCGCCGCGGACAGGACTTCGACCTGATACGTATTGACGTCGCTCATAAGCGCGAGCTGCTTCAAGTTTTGATCGAGATGTTCAAGCATCGTCTTAGACGACTCGATCGAAACCTTCATTGTGTCGAGCGTTTCGCGGTACTGCGTAATCTCGCGCACTTCTTCGTCGCGATCGTCGACGTACGCCTGGATTTTAACTTTCTCTTCCGTCAGCTCTTCCATTCGGCTTCTCAACGCGCCGCGATACGTTTTAAAGAGTTCGCTATAGTTGATAACGCCAATTCGGCCGCGCGTTTCAGTCTCATTGTCGATCGTGGCCGCCTGACGCTGCAGCTCCTTGATTTGATCTTCAAGAAGAACTACGCTCGGGTGGTCAACCGCCAGCGTCTGGAGAAGATTGAGACGCTTGAGTTCAAGATCGCGAATCTGCTGCTGCACCGTAGACGAAGAGCTGACTTCTCTAAAACGCAGAGCCGTTTCATAGTCGTTGCCTCGCGCCAAGGCCGCGATTGTCGTCAGAATAGACTCGCTGTCGCCGCCGCCCATTAGCTCGATGAGTTCCGCGTCGGACATATCTTCAACGTCGCGCGCGCCGACTTTATTGTCTAACGAGGCGACCTGATTCTCCAAACGCAAGAGCTGGAAATCGATATCGACCATCTTCTCGCTCATGCCGGTCAACGCGGTTAAAAGCGGACTGTGGTCGTCGCTACCGATAAAAGTAGTCGGCGAATTCTGGATAAAGTCGACTAACTCTTGCTTCTTAACTTCAATCTCTTTTTCAATTGACAGTTTCGAAGATTCAATAGCCGCTTTTACGTCTTCGTTGCTTTTAGTGTACCGCTCGACAAAATGCTGTTTATACTGCTCGACGACCGTATTGACGATCATCGCCGCCTCTTTCGGACTTTCCGACTGACACGTAACCGCAATTGTATTGGTGTCGTGGAAACCGCGCTGCTCGCCGCCTACGCGAATTGCGATCAAATTGGTAAGTTTACTGACGGCGCGCTGTTCCGTAAGAGACTCGCTATCCGGATCAAGCGTAACCATCAGTTTGCGCTTTTCAGGATCTTCGCAGATATTGCGCCATGCCTTAGAGATAATCTCATAGGAGCGGAT
Organism: uncultured Planctomycetota bacterium; assembly: GCA_902786505.1. Lineage (GTDB taxonomy): Bacteria > Planctomycetota > Planctomycetia > Pirellulales > Thermoguttaceae > RUG369. The sequence continues at coordinate 31,695 of CADACS010000002.1, forward strand.
GATCAACGCGTGAGTTTCTATCGAATCGCCGCGCAAATTCTGCGTCGTGCCGCCCGTCCGATAAACGCCGTTAAGAATCGACATAGAGTTCGTTTGAGGGATATAAACGGTCGAATACGCCAGATACTGAGGCGTTACCGTCTGGGAATAATACCCCGCAACGGCCATTCCGATAATCGCGGCTAAAATAATGATCCAGATTTGACGCTTGAAAATATTGAGTACGTCAAAGAAATTCAGTTCACGACCGCTCGGAGCGCCTCCTGAAACGCCTGTCGGACGGCGCAGCGCTTCGATTGTACGTCGGTCAAGACGCACGCCGGCGCGGCCGCGGGAACGATGGGAAGACGAAGAGGAAGAACCCTGGGACGAACCGCTGCGCGCCCGGGAAGACGCTGCGCCGGCGTCTGTCTTCGGCGCATTCGTAGGATCGTTTTCGGGAGTATTGGCCATATGTAATCCTATCCTAATACAAAAGTGGTTCTGCTTTTGATCGATGATAAATAAATTTCGACCGTTTAACGCGTTAAAATGCGGTATCTTAACGTCTAAACGGCGCCGCCCGATTCAGTATTTCGCCGTTTATTCAATGTTGTATGATAAAAATGACCGAACGTCTCGTTCAATCATAGATTTACAACAGAACGGATATAACGTTCCTATCGAAAAAAACGGTATCGTGACCATTATAATAATCATTCGAAAAAACTCAAAGAGGTTTTAAGCCAACTTCTTTTACGACAAGATTTCAAGATAGTAAAGACAACTATTTTAACTAAACGGCGGCGTTTTTTCTAAATAAACCAAATAAACAAAACACACAAATCTAATAAAACGCCTTACTAAACAAGTATTCAAACTAGTAAATCCTGACAAGAAATATGGTTAAAAAAAGGCGCTGTCTAAAAAAAATACCTGTTGTAAAAAATAATAAAACTACGCAAGATTTAACTGTTACAAAAGAAAAACCTGCTCGTCCGGTCAAATGAACTTTTTAAAAAAGACTGTTTTTTTTTGAATTTCTTTCTAACCTCTAACTATTCCCAATTCAAAGCGCCAGGAATTCAAAACAGAGCCGCCTCGGGCAGATCTCGGCGCTTCATCTCTTGCGTTCCCTTGCGCAAGAGACGGCGCAGTTTAAAACGTTTTGCCATAACTGAACCCAACGTCGGATCACGACGTCTTACAAGGTGAAATCGAATAGTATCTTAACGGCCATACGCGTGTGTGCGCAATAATTTTCATTCGTGTCAAAAGAATAAAACTCGCGATATTACGGAAACATATGAATTCTCCGCCGACGCGTTTCAATTACTCGGATTTATCATGTCGGCGGAATTATAAACACTTTTAAAAGCTGAACTTCTGGCTTTACTTATCTTTAGAGAAACCCGCTCGGCGTCATGCGGTTCGCAAAAACAGCCTGAATGTGAACGGCAAAAGAGGGAGAAAGACGTTACGGAGACGCGAGAGTGAAAAAAAGAAGAGGAGCGCAAGGCTCCTCTTCCAGTTATTCTGAATTTCAGAATACGAACGCTACAACTTCTACTGAATCGTTCTTCACTTGACGCGGTAGGGGGTTACCGGATAGGTATAGTAGTAAGGACCGTAAATGGTCGTCTTCTTACCGTTGATAGTCGTGGTCTTGGTGCCCCACTTCGTGATATCGATTTTGGTGGGACTGACCGGCGGCGGCAAATCGCCCGGATCGTCATCAACGGCGACGGCAATCAAAGCGCCAATCGCGCCGAGCATCCCAAGCGTGCTCCACCAGCAACCACCGCCGCAACAAGCGTTGCCACCCTGATTGCAGCAGGGGCTTTGCGGGGGAAGACCGCAGACGTCGCACGCCTGATCGATCGGGGTCGAAGTCTGAACAACTTCGCCGTTCGCATAAGCGGGCTTCTTGTGGCAGCCGCAGCTGTCAGGGCAGCTGCAAACGCCAGTCGTAACGTTTCCGTTGAAGATAGCGCAAACGCAGTTGCCGTCGCATTCATAACCTTCGTGGTTGCAACCGCAGGGATGAACGCCTTCAAGGTAGGTCAGTCCTTCGGTGTTAAGCAGGAAGAGCATCGGTTCGGCCTGATCGGCAGGAATCTCAACCTGAACAGAACCAAAGAGATGCGTAGAGGGCTGTTCAGCAACGACGCTGTACGTACCGGGCTCGACGGAGACAACCGTCTCGGCGCCGGTTTCGTCGGCGACTTTCGCCTCTTGGCCGTCGGTGGAGACCAAAGAGTAGTGAACGTCTTCCGCAACCGCGACCGGACCGTCGGCCTGCTGGGAGTAGAAAATCACATTGACGTCGGCAGCTTGGGTCGACGCGGCGACCAACATACCCGCCAACGCAATCAAAAGCATTGTAGCACGTTTCATCAAATTCACCCTATCCTGTAACTATATTGTATTTCGTTGAAAAACGATGTTATCCGAACTAAACTCGTAATCAAGTATACGTCGATCGTATCTTGATTGCCGACATTCTACACCACCCTAGGTAAAAAATCAAGCCTCCAAAACTTTTTTTTCTCTCTTTTCGGCTTTTTTTGCAAAAAAATTTTCACAACTCCCCAATTTAAAACCCAACTGTGGCGGCGCAAGCAAATAAAACTTAATACTAATAAAACCTCTATTTTTTATACAATTCATAAAATCCAAATTTTACGAAGCCGTTCTACCACGACGGACAGTTCTGCAGCCACCGGAATCGTTCGTTGTGAGAGAATTGAGACTATCGAATCCCAATACCAAAATTCTCCGGAACGGCCCCCTTTAAACTTGGAAAAAACCGACTGGCAGTCGAGAGCGACGACCGCGCGCGTTAACGACGTTACGTTATCAAGTTTATCGCAGCCGATAATCAACGCCCCGTCGGGCGAACATGAGGCAAGACGATTAATAAACGCCTCTTTCCGCTCGCGCCACGGCGCTTTTTTAGAAGAGTCCTCGGCGGTCGAGTCCGTTGTTTCTAAGACCAAGTTCGCGACGCGGTCGCCAAATCGGGCGCGAACCTTCTCGCTCATTGCCAGCCCGCCGCAATCCTCCACAACGTCGTGCAGAAGCGCGGCGATCGCGGCGTCTTCAGAAGCGCCGTAATCAAGAACGAGTCCGGAAACGCGAAGTACATGAGAAAGGTATGGAACCTTGCCGATTTTACGCGTCTGCGTTCGGTGAGCCTCGGAGGCAAAAAGAAGCGCGTCGTCAAACCGCGCCGACAGCGGGCCCGCGCCAAACTCGTCTAACGTCATATATTCCCCTTTAAAACCGCGTAAAAAAAGATTCCGCTTCAATTCCCCGATCTGATCGGCAAAAGAAGCGGAATCCACTCTCCAGTCAGCCGACGTTCGCATACGCGCGTTAACGGTTGCGCCGGCTTGACAGTTCGCCCCCAAAAGGGCTGATTACCTATCGGCGGCGCGAAGAGCGCGTCGTTTTTTCCGCATTGTTTTTCACTTCTAAACCGTCAAATTCGACCACGCCGACTCCGTCGAGAATTCCAACTTGCATCGACGCTTCCGTAGCGCGCGGCGGAACTTGGATCTCTTGCGAGAACTCCACCCACGGGTTCGCGCCAACTTCCCCGGATAAGACGGTCGCTTCGCCGTTTTTCTGAATTGGCTTACGGTCTTTATCGAAGAAGTAAATCTTAATCAACGTTACCGTGGAACGCGTATCGACGTTAGCGCGCAATTTTTCAGATCTGTACGCGCCGCTTATCGTCAGTTTTTTGACTTTCGTTCCGTCAATGGCGAAATTTTGCCGCAGATGGCAAATCGCCTCTTGCTCGCGCTGACGCGCGCGAACCTGCGATTCAAGCGCCGTGAGTTCGCGGCGGTTCTCCGGAAGGGTCGCGGCGTTAAACCGCTCTTCATTCCGATCTTTTTTCTTTTGCTCTTCTTTAACGCTTGAATTGTCGCACACGCAAACGCGTTTCCCTTCATACGCGTCGTCGCGGTCGGCGACGTAAGTATTGCGCGTCGAAAACCACCCCTGAGGCGTCGGGCGGCGTTTGGGCAGCTGAATCGACAGTTCGTCTTTTTCCGCGGCGTCCATCTGCTCGTTTTTGAGCATGCCGTCCGTCTTCCAGGTCGCCGTAGGCGCGACTTCGCCCGGCGCGGGATTAATAACTTCAAATCCTCCGCCGGTAATACTGGGCGACGTCGGATCCGGTTTTGCGCGTCTCAAATCTTCCGCTTCGCCCGTCATCGGAACAAAACTCGCGGGCGTGAGCGTTGTGCGAACAAGTTCGCCGTTTTTCTTTTCGCATAAGACAAAATACTGCAAATACCGCTCGCCGATCGGAATGAGCATCTTGCCGCCCTCGTTAAGCTGGTCGATAAGCGGCTGAGGAATGTCTTCCGGGGAGCAGGTAACAATGATTTTGTCAAACGGCGCGCCTTCCGGCCAACCTTTATATCCGTCGCCCAATCGGACAAATACGTTGTTATATCCCAGTTTCTTTAAAACTTCGGCGGCGCGGCGGCCGAGCGGTTTAACGATTTCTATCGTGTAGACTTCGTTGACAAGACAACTCAACACAGCGGCCTGATATCCGCTGCCTGTGCCGATTTCAAGCACGCGATCCGTAGGCTGAGGATCGAGCGTTTCGGTCATATACGCGACAATAAAGGGCGGCGAAATCGTTTGCGCTTCGCCAATCGGAATCGCCGCGTCTTGATACGCAAAATCTCTATAATCTTTCGGAACAAATTCCGCGCGGGGAATACGCGCCATCGCCTTAAGGACACGGATATTACGGAGTTCCTTCGTCGGCGTGAGTTCTTCAAGAGTCATCGCGAGCGCGTCGGGAACAATCGGATATTTGCTGTCGCGCTCAGCGTCGGTCATGGGCGTAAGCCTGACCGCCGGCGGCTGAATGAGCGTTTCAACAGCGTCGGCGCTTTTAGAAGACGCGTTCGCCGGCTTTTTCTTCACGGGCTCAAATTCTTCTTTTACCGCGTCCGGAGTTTTCTCTTTCTTTGCGACAGGGACGTCGCTCTTCATTTCAATCGCGGCGTCCGAAGCCTTCGGTTTCGATTTCTCCGCCGCGTTCTCCTTACTTGCGGACTCGTTTTTAGCGCTCGCGTTATTTTGCGGGGATTTAATCGTAACTTTCGACGCTTCTGCTACGCCTGAAAAAACAAACAACGCGGCGACGATAATCCAAATCTTTATTTGTTTCACCGTTTTTTTCCTCAGTTCTCTGTCGGCGCATGCGCCTAAAAACAAAAAAACTCGGACGCGCAAGGCTGGCGGCGACGTCCGAGTCAAAGAGAAAATCCTAAAACTTTATTTACGCGGTAATACCGCGCGTCAGCGTCATAAACGCCGTTTCCAAGTTAATCTCTTCTTCACTGAACGACTTAATCCTAAACTTTTCCGCGACGAGCCGTGTGAGCAACTCCGAATACTCGTCGAGTCCAAGCCCTTTTTTAATAAAAGTGCGAATCGCGCCGCTCTTATCCAACTCGACGCGATCGACAATCTCGTCGTCCGAAAGAAACTTCATACATTTTTCAATTTTCTTCGAATACTGATCGTCTTTCGGTTCCGCCAATTCGATCAAGAGGGCGATTTGATCGCGAACGCGGCGCATAACGTCTTGAACTTCAGCGTTCACAAGCAGCTCGCCGCGCTCAATAATACCGACCTTGTTACACACGTCGGCAAGTTCGGGGAGGATATGGCTCGAAACCATAATCGTCTTTCCCTTCCCGCCAAGACGCTTGAGTAATTCACGAATCTCGATACGCGCTCGAGGGTCAAGTCCGCTGGCGGGCTCGTCGAGGAGCAACACCTGCGGATCGTGCAGGAGCACGCGCGCCAATCCTAACCGCTGAGTCATACCGCGGCTCAAACTGGTTACCAGCGCTTCACGTTTATAGCCAAGGTCGACGCGTTCAAGCGCCTCGTTGCAAACCTTACGGCGAGCTTCTCCCTTGATTCGGTACGCGGCTGCGAAAAACTCAAGATACTCTATAACTTTCATATCGTCATAAACGCCAAAAAAGTCCGGCATAAAACCGACTAAACGCCGGATTTCCTTTGGCTGCGTATAGATCGACATGCCGCAGACATACGCTTCGCCCCAAGTCGGCTGCAAAAGCGTCGCGAGCATCTTCATTGTCGTCGTCTTGCCCGAACCGTTCGGACCAATGAAACCGAAAAGATCGCCTTCCTGTAATTCGAGCGACAAATTTTTGAGGGCAAATAATTTGCCATACTGTTTCGTCAGTTCTTCAGTTTTAATCATTGGTTTTTCCGTTACGTTTTACGTAAAGAGCTTTGTTTAAATGTTATATCGTACAGCCGAAATTCGCGCCGCGGTAAAAAGCTATTCCTCGTTTACGCCGTAGGTCATCGGAACAATCAAACGCACGACGACGGTGCGGTTCTTCGCGGACGTGTCGGCAGAGCCGCCTGCGCGACCCCAACGCGCCGCCGTCGGTTCAAACTCGTCGCTGGACCCGGAAAGCCCGTATTTTTCAATAGAGGCTTCCATAACGTTCTCGACCGTTTCGCCGCGCTGCGCCGCCATTTTACGGTCCAAACGCTCTATTTCGAGCGCGTCCGCCGATTTTTTGGCAAGTTCGTTCGACGCCGCATAGTCTTGATAACACGCGTCGACTACCGTCCCGTAAACGACGGCGCGGCCGCAACGCAAAAGCTCGCTCAAATCGACGTCGCGCTGAAGGCGTTTAGAAATCCCAAAATTTTCTTCGCCGCCGCCAAAATCATAGAACGAAGCCGTGCGCAGGATATACGGCAAACGCGTCGACGAATTATTGTATGTATTGAGATTCCAACTCTTTAGTTTCACCGCGGGAACGGAAGACTTATTCTCGTTTAACGCGCGCGTCGGTTCAAGTCGCGTCATGCCGCGTTCAAGCTTAGTAAGTCCAGGGGCAAGCGTGCCTAACGAATAAGCGCCGCCGTTAAAGATAATAAAAGCCGAGTAAATAGGAACGTCAAACGGATTTAAAACCGAACCGTGCAAGATCAGCCCGTCGTCGCGCAATTTAGGCGTTTCAGGCATATTTTGAAGTCGGCCCGTCCAACGCCCAAAGAAGCTCTTGCTCGACCGCGTCATAAGAGGCGCGCCCGTAAGATTCGCCGCGTCCGACGTCTCGCCTACTTCGTAAGCGCCGCTCCAAACGCGCGTCATATACGACTTCTGCTCCGCGCCGCCAAGGCCGTCGCCCGCAAGCGTCAGGGGATAAACGCTGGAAAGAACGGTCGCCTGATCGACGGAACCGGAATTCTCAGAAGTAAAATCAAACGCGCCTGGCGCAAATTTGAATTCATACCGTTCGCCGACAGGAGAATAAAAACCAAACCAAGACGAATCGCGCGTCATACCCGACGCCATATCGACGTCAATTAAATCGACTTGATTCATTGACGGTTCGTTGGGCGTCGACGACTTAAAAATCCAAATGGCGACGACGCTGAAGACTATTGCGAACAAAGGGAATGTAACCCATGTAAAGTTCGGTTTTTTTAGGCCTTTTTTTACAATAAGCCAATCAAGCGGCGCAATAACAAGCAGATACGCGAATATCAAACCGGCGACAAGAGAAAACGGCGAGATTCTAACGCCTTCAAAGGAATCAAGCGCGCTGCGGACTTGCCCGGAAAGATCGACGTATCCGCGTTTAACAAAATTAGACCCGCCAGGCTTTGCGCCCGTTTTTTCCGGATCTATTCCAAGAACCTTCAGCATAAGCCGCCCGCGGCCGGACCAGTTTGCCAGAGGCGCTGTCGACAAGTCGCCGGCAAAATAAATAATCGAACCGAGCCCGACCGGACGCGTAACAAGAAGCGGGGTTTCCACTTCTTGCATTTCAACGTTTGCGTACGGCTTTAAATCGGAAATAACGGGAACGCGAAGAAACGGATTCGATTTCGAGCCCGTCATTGCCAGGTTTTTAACGTTTTGCAACGCGGTAACCAGCGCGTTGACGTTGCGGAATTCCTGCGCGCGGTCGGCAATTGACGAGCCGGGCGAAAGATTCGCCAGCGCGCCGCCGGCGCTAAGAAGAGGAATCGCTTTTTCATCGGCAAAAAGAACGACTGAACCGCCTCGTTCAACCCACTCTTCAATCGCGCGAATTTTAGGCGAAGAACCGTCGACGCCGTCAAAGATATCCGCGTTTGACGTTGTAATAAACAGTTTGTCAAACGCCTCGTAGCATCGGGAATCTGTGGGAAGTTCGTCAAAAGACTCAACGCCGACAATGATCGGGCGGCGTTCTTCCTGCCAGCGCAATTCGGCAAACGCTTCGGAAAAACCGAGATTTTCCGAGCCTAGAACAAGATAAACCGGTCGAGACGAAGACGCGGGAGACGCGTACAGGATATCGGCGTCTTTTCCTGTTGATTTGCCGGAACCGGTCGAAAAAACACGCTCGCTCACAACGCCGGCGCCGCCGCCTAACCGCACGGTTAATTGGGCGTTCGCTTTCGGAAAAACAAACCGCGCTTCTATCCTTCCCTGCTCTTTCTCTGAATCGCCAATCTCATATCGGGAAAAAAAGGGAGTGCCGTCGGAATCAACCGTCTCTAATTCCAAAAAGGAAAGATTAGACGCGCCCCCTTGCCAAGAGACGGCGACTCGAGTCGGAACGCCGCTCTTATATACGCCGGATATTCCAACTTGAAGTTTGGATACCGCCACGGCTGCAGGCGAAATTTGCGCCTCAGGCGTTTCCTCAACAGCGGAGTCGGCGAGACAGGAAACCGACGCCGCGCTCAAAGGAGCGCACAATATTACGACGCCGAGAATCGACAATAAAGCCGCGCAAAAACTTTCCGATTCTTTTCGACTTCGTCTCATTTTATTTCTCGCAACCTTCACTCTTTTTATACGTCGACGCTCGACGGACCATGCCGTAACGGCGCGTTTCACGGCTTTTCAGAATTAGGACATTCACAAACAAGTTTGCCGCAGCCGGGACACCCGGCCCCGTATTTATCAACCAAAGCCTTATTGAGATCTACGCCGACAACGTTCGCAATAGTCGTAAGCCACGCCAACACGTCGGCAAATTCCTCTTCCATCTCTTTATGCGTTCCGCTGCGAAGAGCTGTGGAAAGTTCGCCAACTTCCTCTATCAACCACATAAACGTGCCCGCAACGCCGCGTTCAACGTCTTTTTCAACGTACATCTTGCGAATAAGCCCCTGAAAATCAGGGATCGAGAGTTCCTTAATGGGAGCGCTTTCCTCGCTTGTCATCTTATTAACTTTCCTTCAAGTTGCAGCCGCGGCGGCAGACCGAAACGTTGTCTAGTTACTCCCCGACGCGGGAAACGCCGGGCGAATTCATTATAGCGCAATCGCCGCGCAACGCTAGTCCCCAAAGCGTTCTGAACGCGCGGCGTTGGATAAAATCAGCGAGACAGGCAAGAAGTCTGGCCTATTAACGCTTCCTGAAATAAAGGCGACGCGAAAACGCTTGTAGTTTCCAGCGTGTATGGAGGATCGGCGTCGTCAGAGGCCTGAAGGAGTAAATATTCAATAGCCCCCTTCTCTAGAGCCAGCTCACGTGAAACGCGATCGACTATTTCGGGGAATTCTTCGCCCCCCACAACGCACAGCGCGCTGGCAAGCGCGTCGGCGGCAGTCGCCGTCGGCGCCAGAACCGACGCGACGCAACGCCGCGTCAGCGGCTCGCACGTGCGCGGATCAATAATGTGGGAGTAGCGAACGCCGTCTATTTCCACATACCGATTCGCGTCGCCCGAGGCGCAAATTCCAACGTCGCTTAACTCGCAATAACACGCCGGCTCGGAATTAAGGGACGCCACGCCGATCTTCCACCCTTTTTTTCCGGGCGGCGCCGCGCCCAGGCGCAAATCCCCGCTGGCGTCGACTAAAACGGATTTTACGCCAAGATTCTGAGCGGCTTTTAACGCTTCGTCCAGCGCGATTCCTTTGGCTATTCCTCCGACGTCAAACCGAACGTTCGGCTCGGTTTTAACGCCGCGCGCGTCGAGCGACCATACGTCTAATCCAACGAGTTTTTTTGCCGGCTGAAGCGCGCTTTCAGGAGGTCTGGAATGAAAATACCTGCTTCTGCGCCATAACTTAACGATCGGACTTACCGTAGCGTCAAAGGCGCCCCCGGTCCATTCGCAAAACTTACGGGATTCTTCCAAAGCTAAACGCAGATCAGGACTGACCTCGACAAAACCGCCGCTTTCGGCCGACTTGCGGCATACTTGAATAATCTCGCTTTCCGGATCGTAATCGGAAAGCGTCGCGTTCAATTCGTCAAACCGTTTCCATACGGCGTTCGAAACGGCGAGCGCTTGGTCCTCGTTCGCGGCGTAAAGAATAACGCGTACTGGAACGCCCATCTTTTCGGCGGCGTATTCATACCTTTTCAGAGACTCGGAACCTGAACCGTCGTCTGAACGGGCGTTTGCCGTTAAAACAAAAACGCAAGCAATAGAAATAAAAAATAAAAGAAACCTGTATCTTTTCACAGCGCGGCCCGCATTTCAGTATACGCGTCAGTCAGACGCAATAAAACTAAAAACGCCGGCTTATAAAAGTCGGCGTTCATTGCAAAATATTTAAACTCAATGTTTAACACTTAGTTCAACGGCATAACGACATAGGCGTAATCGTCGCTCGTTTCAAAGAGCGTCGCTTTATCTGCCTGAAGGAAGTAGAACGAAATCGTCTCTTCGGCCGGCAAACAGCGGAAAAACTCATTGAGGAACCGAGGGTCAAGCCGTATCGAACTCGCCTCTCCGTCGTACGCGATCGGAATATCGACGTTCGATTCGCCAACTTCGTCGCCGGCCGCCGCGACGCTTACCTTGCCGGACGAAAAACTAAACCAGACGCCAGGTTTCTTTTCCGTCGCGACAATCTCAGCCTGACGCACGGCGCTCGCAAGCTGCCCCGCAATAAAATCAACGTGGATTTTCCCGCTCTTATCGGGAACAATCTGACGCCATTTTGGAAAACGCCCTTCCATAAGAGTCGTCGATACGACTACGTTTCCAAGCTGAATAAGCGCCTGCGCCTCTTTAATAGCAATCAACGCTTCTTCAACTTCGCCCGCGGCGCGTTCAATAAGATTCAACGCTTTTGGCGGGAAGACAATCGTATCGGCGGGCGCATGATCCCCGACCGCCTCGGCGGAACGCGTTTGAAACGCCAGACGCCGACCGTCGGTCGCGACGGAAGTAATACGGTCGGGAGCAAAATCAAAAAGGACGCCGCCGAGAGAATAGTGCGCGTTCTCGGCGTCGGTGGCAAACGAGGTGCGGCGAATCATTTCGCCAAGGGACTTGGTCGCGATCTTATGATAGGCCGTCTCTTCAAACGCCGGCACTGTGGGAAAGTCGTTTGCGGACCAAGTCGTAAGCTGATACCTGAAATTGGCGCCGCGAACGCCAAGCGTCGTGCCGTCTAATTCCAAAGTGATCTCTTCGTCTGTCGTTTCCGTAAGAATCTTGCGCAACAGCTTCGCCGGCAAGATCGCCTCGCCGGAACTCTCAACCACAAACCCGTCGTCGACAGACAATTCTCCCTGCGCGCCAAGATTGCCGTCAGTCGCCGTTAAGACCAACTTATTGTCGTCGGCAACCATCTTGACGTTTTGTAACGCGGGGCGAACGTCGCGAGTTGAAGTAAAGGACGCTATCAAGTTAAACAAAGGGACAAACTTTTCGCGGCGACAACGAACTTTCATTTCAGATCCTGTTACTACGAGAGTGTGATATTTCCGGTGAAATCCATAACGCAGAATGCTTTTATGAATACAAGTTTCGCATAAGCATTCCCCATATTTGCCTATTATATATATATTACTCAATTTTTCAATGGACCGTGCTATTTGTTTGCGCGGCCGCTATTCATTTGTTTCTGGCTCTCAAACTGCCCGACAACTCTCAATAATAAAACTGCCGTTTTATTTCACAGTCTATTAAATAAAACAGGGGAATAATACCAAAACAGTCTTTTATAAAATAAAACGAATTGAATAAATTTATTTATATTTAAAATATTAATGTATTAATAGTAATAGAGTCTCGAACAATATTGTAAATAACTTTTATTCTATTTAACTAATGCCTGAATTCAAATTGAGATAAAAATATTAAATCGTTGTTGATTATCTAAAATAAGGTTGTATTTTTAATGATTATTTATGAATATCAACGTCAGTAAAATATACTTTTATTTATTATGAATATTAAAACAAATTAAAAGTAAAAACATTTAAATTAAATTAAATAACAGAAAATAAACATAGGTAAACAGTGTAAAAGAAGACGCGAATTTTAGGATTGGCGTTCGAAATAAGAATTAAGATTAATTAGAATTGCCCGCGTCAATAGACTTCGTGTCTTTTGGCCTATAACGTCTCCTGAAAGAAAAGAGGCAAGCTTGGGCATGCGAGTTAAGTGTTGTATGACGATCTAACGCCCAAGGTTTTTCTGACTGTCCGATGATTTCCGTCAGAACTAAGTCGTCGACTCGCGGAGAAGTATATTTGCTAACTTCTGTATAAAAACGTCGCCCCATGAGGCTTTTTATACAGAAAAAACAGTTGAAGCGGACAAAGAATAAGATGAAAGAGGAGGAGAGGTAAAACGAAGAGTTGGCGCGCCGGTCTTGAACGAGTCGCAGCGCTTTTTAAATTTCCTATGCCTCGGGGAGGGGAGATTACACTCTTGACTGTTTGGTCCGTACGTTACAAACACGGGAAGTCGAGAAGTCGATTGCGGCGTTAAACAATGCGTTGTATGTTCCAAAGACGTCTGTCTAAGATTTAGTTCTCTGTTTCCGATGTTTTGAGGAATAAGAAAAGCTTCAGCCCCAGCGCTGCGGCGATCTTGGTGTCGTTCTTGCCGCAGCGAAAGCCGTCCTTTTCGGAAAGCCCGATATAAGGACGCAAGATTTGTTTTACTTATCGAGAGCCTGACGGACGTCGGAGTGCGAGAAGAGATAGTACCCTACCCCGACGAGCGCGACAATAACGGTTGCAATTCGGTACGTGAAACCGATCGTCATGCCATATCCCGCTTCAAACGGCGCGCGGCCCGCAATAGCAAAGAGGGGATAAAGTTCGTCGAGAAAATATTCAAACGGCCCTGCGGACAGCGGAATGATCGAGCCAACGTTTCCGACGCAGTACAGAATGAAGTGGTCGATGAGCGAAGGCGTTGCTCCGTACAGCGCGCGCGCAAAGAAAAAAAGGGAAATCGCGAAAAAGGAATGAACAACGAACGTAGCGCATAGCGAGAGAAAAAGCGTTTTTTTCTTATCGCGGTAAATGAGCGCGGCAGAGGTTAATTTCTCCATAACGCCGCCTATAAACGGAATCTTTGACGCGATTTTGATTCGAACGTTCTTTTCGCTCGCCGGCGCGACGATAAAGGCTAAAAAAACGGTGGTTCCGACCGTTAAAACAGCGAGCCCTTGCGTTACAAATTTACACAGAGGATTAGGATTAGCGTAGAATCCTGTCGCAAGTAAAACGGCAAGTCCCAAAAGGAACATGGCGTACAGTCCGACGACGCGGTCGATAACCACGCTTGCCGCCGCCCGTTCCGCGGAAACGTTGTTCTTTTTAACAAGAAGTACCGCTTTTACCGCGTCGCCGCCAATAATTCCTATCGGCGAAAGATTAAACATAAAACCGATAAAGCCGTATTTTAGCGCGTCCGACGTTGGAAGAGGATCGCCGAGAGCGCGTACAAGCGCTCGCCAGCGGATAATCGTTATAACCGTCGCCGCTAAGTTGAAAAAAAAGCCAATCGCCAAGTAATTAATGTTAACGGCCCTGGAAGAGAGTTCAGAAAAAGCCGATCCGGGAGCGGCGCGGTAGATTAAATAAGCAAACAACCCAACGATAAAGATAAGTTTGACAATGAATACGAGAGCTTTTTTCATAACGTTTTTGATTCTTTAAACGTTCCGCAGTTTTAGGGAGTTTTAACGTTGGGCGCCGGTAATCTCATTCTATGAAGTAACGGCAAAAAGTCTATAAGCCCGGAAAAACTAAAACAGAGGTTGTGCTGGATATATCTTGTAGAATTGGTAAACTTGATATAATACATATAAATAGGTTGTTTTGGTAATGGAGAGAAGATTGGGAATTTAAAGTTTTTTGATAATCCTTCTTCATAGAGGTGAAAATGAGAGTATAATTGGACTGGTTATCTCCGCCATGATTTCGCGGGTAGTTTTGACGTTTACCGCCACGCGGCGCTAGGCGCCTCGAAACTTATTAAACGGTAGACGGTTGCGTTTTTAACGCGATATATACAGGGATTTGTGTAGCATGAGAAACATTAGTAGATCGGCGGTTGAAGCGCTTGTGCGTCAGCTTCTCAAAGAGACAGACGGTAAAGCCGACGGAGTCGCCGACGCAGTAGTTTCTGTGTTGAATCAGTCTAATGAAGCCCAGTCTAACACGGTCGTTCAACCTAAAAAGTCTGAGTTAGTCGTCAGTATTTCCGCGCGTCATATCCATCTTACCGACGCCGACGTTGAAACGCTGTTCGGCAAAGGAAAGAAGCTGACGAAGATGAAGGACTTGTACCAAGACGGTTTCTTCGCGGCCAACGAGACGGTTATGCTCATTGGCCCGCGCAAAAGAATGCTGCCGTCGGTTCGTATTCTCGGTCCTACGCGTAAAGAATCGCAGGTGGAGCTTGCGTTTACCGACGCGATTTCGCTCGGATTAGATCCGCCCGTGCGCGAGAGCGGAAAATTAGAGGGCACGCCCGGATGCGTTCTTGTCGGTCCGGCAGGCGTCGTCGATCTTAAAAAAGGCGTTATCCGCGCCGCGCGTCATGTCCATATGTCCCCAGAAGAAGCCGCTTATTACGGCGTTAAAGACAAGGATATGATGAAGCTGCGCGTTACGTCCGGCGAATGTTCCGTCGTCTTTGAAGACGTGCTTGTCCGCGTCGGAAAGAATATCAAATTGGAAGTTCACCTCGACACCGACGAGGGGAACGCCGTCGACTTGGAACATGCGACGAAAGTTGAGTTGATTAAATAGTTTACTATTAGCAAATAGGAAAGTATTTAAAGATATAAATAAAAAGTAAGGTCATTCGGAACGTAAGCGCCGTTTGATTTAACTCTTTCATTTGAACTGGAGAAAGAAATGGCAAAACCGATGCAAGCGTTGGGAATTCTCGAAGGCAAGGGATTCGTTACCCTTTTTGAAGCGACGGACGCAATGTTGAAGGCTGCGAACGTTGAATTCCTGGGTTGGGATAAACCGGGTAGCGGGATCGTTACCGTCTACGTTACCGGCGACGTCGCCGCAGTTAAGGCCGCGACCGACGCCGGCGTTGCCGCCGCGTCCCGTATCGGCGAGATCACCGGCGTTCAGGTTATCGCCCGTCCGGACGACGACGTCGAAAAAGTTCTTCCGCAGGTTAAGAAGACCGTCGCGGCGGCCAAGTGACCGATTCCGCCTTCTGAACTTTAGAGTTCGGTTTGTTTGCGCCTTACGCGCCTAACCGTTCTCTCGGCGATTATAACTAACGAAAATAAATAGCATTACAGATATAGGATAGAAGAAATGAACGACGCGATTGGAATGATCGAAACGAAAGGCGTATTGGCGCTCGTGAGCGCGGCGGACGCGATGGCTAAGGCCGCCGACGTCGAAATTGTTAAGCGTATCCAGATTGGCGGCGGCTTGGTCGCCACGATCGTTCGCGGAGACGTTGGAAGCGTTCGCGCGGCCGTCGACGCTGGCGCCGCCGCTGCGGAATCTGCCGGCGAACTCAAAGCCGCTCACGTTATTCCGCGTCCGACCGAAGGTCTCATTGACGCGTGGACCGCGTGATCTAACGAGCTGAAAATCCGCGGCGCCGACGTATAAACAGGCGTCGCCGCGTCGCGGTTTTCGTTTGGCTCCGACAGACAGGTTTTGTCGGAACTTTGCGGGTTCCTTTTGGCGACACATTAGGCGTTTGCCGGCCTTTAACGCAAATTACGTGCGTTGAAGCGTCGGTCGGAGAATGGTCTCAATGAAGATTTTAGTTGCAAATTTAGGTTCGACGAGCTTCAAATACAGCTTGTACGATATGGACGGGGAAAAACTTTTAGCGCGCGGCCGCGTTGAACGCATCGGCGACGAGTCGAGCCCCTGTCAAATTACCATTGGCGACTTTAAGAAGGAAGAGAACGTTTCCGCGCCGAACCATGGCGTCGCCGTGCGCGAATGCCTGCGCCAACTGACCGATCCGCAGACCGGCTGCCTCAAAAGCGCCGACGAAATCGCGGGAATCGGATTTAAAGCCGTGTTTGCCAAAGGTTACACGGGAGTTCAGCCGGTTACCGACGACCTGCTCGCGGCTATGGAAGAATTCAACGCCGTTTTGCCGGCGCATAATCCTCCTTACGTCCGCGCGATGCGCATGCTCAAGCAAGAGCTTCCTGAAATCCCGCTTGTCGCCGCGTTTGAGACCGGATTTCATCAGAATATCCCGGATCGCAACCGTTACTACGGCGTTCCTTTTGAGTGGGCCGAACAGTACGGCGTTCGCCGCTACGGATTCCACGGCGCGAGCCATCGCTATATCGCGACGCGCTGCCGTGAAATTTTCGGCGAGGACAAACGCATTGTCAGCTGTCATCTCGGCGGATCGAGCTCTGTGTGCGCTATTGCCGACGGCATGAGCCGCTGCTCCAGTATGGGCGGAAGCCCGCAGACGGGTCTTATGAATAATAACCGCTGCGGCGATTTCGATCCGTTCTGGTGCTCGTATCTCATGAAGAAACTTAATGTTTCGCTTGACGAGCTGCTGCAGACGCTTGCGACGAAGAGCGGTTTGCTTGGCGTAAGCGGCGTGAGCGGCGACGTGCGCGATATCGCGGAAAAACGCGACGCGGGCGACGACCGATGCCGGTTGGCGCTTGAAGTCCTTGTCGGCGACGTGCGGCGTTATATCGGCGCGTCGTTGGTAGAACTTGGCGGAGCCGACGTTATTTCGTTTGCCGGCGGAATTGGCGAATACCGTTACGACGTGCGCGAAGCGGCGCTCAACGGCCTCGAAGAACTCGGGATTGTTCTCGATAAGGAAGCGAACCGGAAAGCGCTCGGCGTCGAGGCGGAAATCAGCGCTCCGACGAGCCGTATTAAAGTGTACGTTCTTCCGACGAACGAAGAAATTATTGTCGGGCGTCAGACGAAAGCTTTGTTGGAAAGTAAAAAATAAAACCTGATAAAACAGACGTATGCATTTAGCAGACGTTTTGTCGGGCTATCGGGATTGTCGCAGGCGCGGCGCGTTTCGAGACGTAACGTAAAGGGACGGTTGTATGTTTATCGGAAAAATAGTCGGATCTGTCGTCGCGACCCAGAAGACTGAGTCGATGCGCGGTTCGAAGTTGATGATGATCGAGCCGTACGTTATTGATCCGAAGACGCGCGATCGGTTCGTCACAACGGGCAAGTCTCTCGTCGCGGTCGATATTGTCGGCGCAGGCGAGGGGCAGTTTGTGCTTGCGGTTCAGGGATCGAGCGCGCGCATGACGCCGGAAACAAAAACGCTTCCGGTTGACTGCACAATTATAGGCGTTATCGATTCCGCGACGGTTCAGAAGTCGCAGATTCCTTTGGAATAACAGCCTCCTTCTCGCGTAAACAATCTCGCGAAATAGAGCATATTAACGAGAACTAAGATGGGGCGAAGCGAGGAAAAACGATATTTTCGCGCCGCAAGCCGGGTCGAGGCGAAGCGCAGACAACGTCGTTTAGCCGAGCGGAACGTCAGCGAACGTTCTTTTTATCATAGGAGCGAATTTAAAATGGCGGATGTGAATGAAGCGCTGGTGCGCAGCGTTTTGCAAGAAGTACTGTCTCGTATCGGCGGATCCGCGTCGAGCGCGAGCGCTGTCGGCGGCGGAGTAGCTCCCAAAAGTTACGCCGGACGGTACGGAATTTTTGACGATCCGTACGAAGCGATCGAAGCGGCGAACGAAGCCTACGATCAGCTGTCTTACCGAAAGATTGCCGAGCGCAAAAAGATGATCGACGAAATCCGCCGCATCTGCATTGAGCAGAGCGTCGAGCTCGGCACGATGGAAATGGAAGAGACGAAACTTGGCCGTCTCGAACACAAAATCGACAAACTTCTCAACGTCGGTTACAACGCCCAGGGCGTGGAAGCGCTTTCTTCTGAAGTTTTCAGCGGCGACTACGGCCTGACCGTTATTGAACACGCTCCGTTTGGCGTTATTGGCGCGATTACCCCGGTTACGCACTCCCTGCCGACGATCGCCAATAACTCGATTAATATGATCGCCGCGGGCAATACGGTCGTTTTCAATCCGCACCCGAACGGGAAACGTATTGCGGTCGAGGGCGTTAAACGGTTTAACCAAGCGATCTACGCCAACTACGGTATCGACAACCTGATGTGCGCGATGGTTAACCCGACCCTTGAAACGGCGGACGTTATCTTCAAGCACAAGAAGATCAACCTTCTCGTCGTAACGGGCGGCGAAGGCGTTGCGCGCGCCGCTATGGCGCAGAGCAAGCGCGCGATCGTCGCGGGCCCGGGCAATCCTCCGGTCGTCGTCGACGAAACGGCTGATCTTGACCGCGCCGCGCGCTGCATTATTCTTGGCGCCGCGTACGACAACAACCTTCTCTGCTTGGCGGAAAAAGAAGTTTTCGTCGTCAATTCCGTCTTCGATAAGATGATGGACGCGATGGAACGCGCGGGCGCCGTTCGTCTGAACGCCGCCGAAACCGCCGCCATGACGCAGAAAGGAATTATCAAGGTCGGCGAAGGCGATAAGCGCCACGACGCGCCGAGCCGAGAATTCCTCGGAAAAGACGCGTCTGTACTGGCGGCCGGCATTGGCAAGACGGTTTCCGACGACGTCGAGCTCCTTTACGGCGAGACCGATTACGAAAACCCGTTTGTTCCTGTCGAACAGATGATGCCCTTCCTTCCGTTTGTCCGCTGCAAAGACGTCGACGAAGCGATCCAGCGTTCGTTCGAAATGGAACATGGGTTCCACCATACCGCGATTATCCACTCCAACAACGTCGTTACGATGACGAAGATGGGCAAGCTGCTCAATACGACGATCTTTGTCAAGAATGGTCCGAGTTGCGCCGGCAACGGCGGCGGGGGCGAAGGTTACGGATCTTATTCTATCGCGGGTCCGACCGGCGAAGGCATTACGCGTCCGCTCACGTTTACGCGCAGTCGGCGCTGCGCTATGGTCGAGAGCTTGCACATTCTCGAACGTTAGTTTTTATCAGGCGGTCAAAGGGGGACGAACGCCCGCGCGTTCGTCTCGCCGCCCTTCTTTCCAGGGCGTTCTCTGGAAAGTTTTCGCGCGGCGCTGTAATCCGGCGCCGCGGGAATTTTCGGCTGAAACAGATACAGGACGGGCGACATGACGATTCACGATTGCACTTGGAACCTTTTTTGGGAAACCCGTCATTACCTGAATCGGTACGAGATTATTATGCTCGTCTGTTTTAGCCTAAGCTGGCTTTTTTCAATCCGAAAGATGATTAGCTCCGGTCAGGCGTCCGGAAAGAGTTCGCTCTTTTTATGGCTCATGATCTTCGGGTTTGTCTCCGGCGTCTGTTATAAGTTGTTCGTCAATTTAGACGTTGGGGTCATACTATACGGCGTCGCCGCTATTTTGGCTTTTTTAGACCTGTTTTTTACGCGGCGGCTGTATGCCCGCGAGGTTTCGGAAATTCGCCGCGGCGAGCTTATGAAACGAAGTAGAAATTCCAGCGGAGAGCACGGCCGGCACGGCTCGCATTCCGGACACGGTTCCGGCGAACATGGGCGTCGCCGTCATCGGCATTCCCACGGTTCGCACAGCGAGCCGACCGCGGATTCAGACGTCAGTCCAAAAGAACCTAAATATGGCGACGACGTAACGTTTGACTGACGTCGTTCCAGCAGTTTTCGCTATAAACAAAGATGAATCAGGCGCGAATTATCGGATACGCGACGTCGGTCGTTAAGCACGAGTCCCTTGTCGGGCAAAAGATGCTTATTGCCGTGCCGACTTCGAACCTCGACGGGTCTCCTCAAGGAGATCCGATGGTGGTATACGATAAACTGGGCGCCGGCGTCGGCGACTTAGTCCTGATTACGAGCGACGGGTCGTATACCCGTCGGGAAATTATCGGCGCAAAATTGTCTCCTGCGCGTTGGGGCGTCGTGGGAATTATCGATTCCGCTAACAAGGCGGGCGAATTGGAAAGCGAAAAAGATGAGTGAATTGAAATGGGATCTGGACGAGCTTGTCCGCAAGATCATGGCTGATCTTCGCAACAGCTCCGTCGAGACGTCCGCCGCCAAAGCAAGCGCGGCGCTGACGCGCGATTTCAATTCCCTCTATTCCCAGCGCGCCGCCGAATCCGGCGACGGGAAAGAGTCTGGCGAAGAGTTTTATATCTCCGACCGTATAATCGTCGTCGACGTAGTTAAACGCGCCGCGGAGTCGACTTCCGCGAAGAAGTGGCGCGCGCGCCGCGACGCTATCGTTACGCCGGCGGCGCAAGACGAGCTCAAAAAACTGGGCGTCACGTTGACTCTCGAGCAGTCGCAACGCCCGACGAGAACGACTCTCTCCGCGTCGAACTATGCCGGCGCGGCTTCGAACTCCGACTCGGCGCCGGCTGCGGCTCAAAACAAAAATGACGCCGGAACGGTTCGCGTATTAATCGCGACCCACCTTCCCGACGCGGAACGTTTCCCCGTCTCTATTTACGAATATCTGACGCGCAACGCCGACACGACGGAATTTCGCGCGTCCTGTCTGAAAGAGACGTCGAAACACATCGCGGAAGAAATTGCGAAAGACAAATCGCTGCGCGTTGTTTTGGCGACTCACGACGCGGCGATCGGCTCGGTTTGGACAAATCGGTTTTCCGGCGTTCGCGCCGTCGTCGCGTTTTCGGCGGATCAGGCGAAACGGGATATAGCGGCGGCCGACGCGAACGTGGCGATCGTTGATCCCCATGAGCTGGGCTCCTATCCGCTCCGGCAGATTGTCGACTTTTTCATTCACAGATAAGCGCGGGATCAGAACATGAGAATAGGGCAGGTGATCGGCAAGGTCGTACTTAGCCGCGTCCATGAATCCCTGATCGGGGCGCAATTCAAGATCGTTCTTCCGGTAACGTTTAACGATCTTGCTGAGCCGAGTCCTGTAAGCGCCGCTAATGAAATTGGCGAGCAGGAGCAGGGGAAAGACGCCGACGCGCGAGTCGACGCCGCGGCGAATCGGCTGCTCAATCCGGATTTTCCACGAAAGTGGGGAAACGAGCTGGTCGTATACGACGACTGTTCCGCCGCGATTGACGAGTGGGTCGCCTTTAGCGAAGGCGCGGAAGCGGCCGCCGCGTTTGACGGAGGCCCGTGTCCCGTCGACGCGTTTGCCGGCGCGATTTTGGATACGGTCGTGATTGACGCCCCGACTGTTGAAACGCTCGTTGAATTAAAAAATAAGAAAAATAAATAAAATATTTAAAACAATAGGTTTGGATAAAATATAAAGAAAACGTCGAAGTTGGATCCGGCTCGCGTGCGGAAAAGTAAGATTTCGTTTGAGACGAATTCCCAATTAGACGTTAAAATAATAAGTCGAACCCGACGTAATTATTTTGAAAAGAAGCGCGATAATACAGGCGTTTTTTGAATAAAAATAAACTAGGGAACGGCGTCGGCTTATGCGGACGGCGTTCGTGGCTTTGTATATAAGAGGACAAGCGCATGCTCAATTTGCATCAAGTAAAAGACGAGATTTGCGACATCGGTCGCAGACTGTATAACCGAGGATTTGCCTCCGCGAACGACGGTAATATTAGCTACCGAATCGATGAAAATCGAGTCGTGTGCACCCCGACCCAGATTTGCAAAGGCTTTATGAAACCGGAAGACCTTTGCATTGTCGATATGGAAGGGAATCAGATTTCCGGAACGCGCAAACGTACGAGCGAAATCTTTCTGCACTTGACGATCATGAAGGAACGTCCGGAAGTTCGTTCGGTACTCCACTGCCATCCTCGTTACGCTACGGCGTTCGGCATTGCGAAAGAAGCGATTCCGCAATGCGTTCTTCCGGAAGTCGACATCTACATGGGCGACGTTCCGATTGCGAAATACGCGATTCCCGGCGGTCAGGAATTCGCGGATACGGTTCTGCCGTTCATTCATAAGTCGGATATCATCGTCCTTGCCAATCATGGCACGGTCAGCCTTGGCCCGACGGTTGAGAAGGCCTACTGGCTTACCGAAATTCTCGACGCGTATTGCAATATCCTCATGATTACGAAGGAATTGGGCAAGACGAGCTTCTTCAGCAAAGACGAAGCGGAAGCGCTCCTCCAGCTCAAAACGAAATGGGGCATCAAGGATCCGCGCCTGCAGGCCGAGAACTGCGAGCTCTGCGCGAACGATATGTTCCGCGACAGCTGGAAAGAAACTGGCGTCGGTCACCGCGCGTTTGATCCGCCGCGGTTCCGCCGCAACGACCCTGACAAACAGCCGTGCGGCTGCGCCTCGAATCCGATTCTCAACAACAACGTAGAATTGGGCAAAGATCCGCAGACCGAAGCGCTGGTCAAAGCGATTGCCGACCGCGTTGTCGAGACGCTTTCAAAGAAATGATCCTTCGTCTATTTTAGACCAGAAATTCCGAAGACGGAAATCGACGCTTGAACGGCGACCGGTTTCCGTCTTTTTTTACGCGCATTAAAGGGCAAAGCAATGAGCGAACGAGAACAGTTACGCCGCGACCGGTTTATTAAAACGATGGAAGAATCGAAGTTGGACGGATACCTTATCGTCGATCCGACGAACGTTTCCTATCTAACGGGCTTCAACGGAGAAGACTCCTATTTGTGGTTTGGCGATTCGGGCGTATGTCTTTTGAGCGACACGCGCTTCGACGAGCAGATTAAACAGGAGTGTCCCGACGTCAGCGCGCTCATAAGGCACAGCGGACAGTCGACGCTGGGACTTTTGGACCAGGCGATTCTCGATAAAAAGTATTCCTCGCGTCCGCCTAAACGCGTTGGAATTGAAGCGTCGGCGACGACGGTTGCGCTCATGAATTCTTTAACGGTGAAATTTGAGTCCGTCGAGTTTGTTCCGCGCTCGGACGACGTGGAACGGCTTCGCGAAATCAAAGACGCCGGCGAGATACAGGCGATTCGGGAAGCGATCGACGTTTCGATCGACGCTTATCTCTATCTGCGCCAGAATACCGCGTCCGACGCGACTGAAGTTGATTTGCGCGACGAACTCGAGTACCGCATGAGAAAACTTGGCGGCGACGACGTTTCGTTTCCCTCGATTATCGCGTTTGACGAGCGCGCGGCGCTCCCGCACGCGATACCGCAGCGCGGCCGGCGCTGGGGCGAGTCGTATATGTGCCTCATTGATTGGGGCGCTAAGAAGAACGGATATGTCGGCGACCTTACGCGCTCATTTTTAACGGACAGGGGGCTGGAGGAAACGGAACAGAGCAGGGCGTACCGCGCGAAATTTAAGGAAGTATTCTCCGTTGTAAAAGAGGCGCACGACGCCGCGATCGCCGCCATGACGCCCGGCGTGAAGTGCAACGCGATCGATAAAATAGCGCGCGATACGATCGCCAACGCGGGCTACGGCGATTATTTCGGGCACGGGCTTGGACATGGGATCGGGCGAGTCGTTCACGATTTCGGCGGCCTTTCGCCGCGCCATGACGCGCTCCTCGCGCCGGGCATGATCTTAACGGTCGAGCCCGGAATCTACCTGCCGGATTGGGGCGGAATCAGACTCGAAGACGACGTCTTGGTTTTAGAGAATGGCGTCGAGGTTCTTTCGAGCAGGCTCTCTGCAAACGCCTAAAGAGCCGTTTGGAAAACAGTCGTTATTAAAAATTGACGGAAATTCCAAATGTAATGAATAGGGAAACGGGATATTTTGACCTTGCCCTTTTCAAAGCGTTTTCAAACAAGATTCAAAATATCAAAGTCGATACCATTTTTGTCGGCAAGTTGAGCCGGCAAACAAAGATTCCCCCCAAGATAAGGCTCGAATAGAATCTGCGTCAGATACGCGGCGTACCGTTAGAGCCGTTACGGAACGAGAATGGTAAACGACACAGTTTCCTCAGTGAAAACGCTTGAGGATTTGCAGAATTACGTTTACGAAAGCCTTTGCGCCGACAACGATCTGCTGTCGGACGCTTTTCACAAGTCAAAGCGTTTGCTTCGCCAGTCGAACGGCGAGATATGCGGCGTGATGTTTTGCATACACGGGCCCAGAACGGTGGATTTCTCCGCGATATGGGAACGACGGAAGAATAGAATATTCTTCTACAATCCGATGGGAGAACGGTATCGGCTGACCGTTTTAGACGGCGCGCCGATCGTCGACGGCCCCGGTTGCGAAAAGCTTGTGAACGAGACTGAGAAGTCAGACGCGTAACAGCGCGTTTTACTCGATATTTTGTTTGGAAACGCAGCGTCGAAGGATTCGACGCAACGCACGAAAGGAGTTGAAAATGCTAGTTGTTTCGAGACGAAATGGCGAGAGCGTTTGTTTGGGCGACGACGTTAAAATCACCGTGGTTGAGATCAAAGGATCGAGAATTCGTTTAGGTATTACCGCCGACGAAGGAACGTTGATTCTTCGATCGGAGAAAAAGACCGACGGCGTGGTGAAACCGCCCGAAAAACGCCCGGCTAAGAAAGCGAAAGCCGCTTGATCAAGCGACCGTCTCAAATCCGATCGACGCCCCGTGTGAAAAGCGCGGGGCGTTTTTGTTTTGGGCTAGGCTCCTCTGAGTTCAATCTTCTTTACTTAAGGAGTGTTTGAAGAGCCTTTGTTTCACGTGAAACGTCGACCAATCTTGATAAAACAAGCGATTGACGCCAGCTTTTCTCCGTTTCCTGTTTGCCGTTTATTTAAGCATTCTTTCAGCGAGGGTAAATAATCTCTTTTGCACACGGCGGACTGTTTAGGCGAATAAGTTGTCTTCCTGTATGAGACGTCGAGAAAGCAAAGCGTTATTTGGAGAGAAAGGCGCGTGGTTGGAAAACAGAGCCGCCGATTTGCGCTTAGGGAGTTATCGGTAGAAGAAACGGAAATGGTAAAGATGGGGCATCGACGCCGCACCCGACATTAATTGGCGGAAAAGATCCGCAGGTGCAGATGGCCGGAATTGTATATATTAGTGGCGGCAAAATTGCAAGTTACAATAATCGGAGCGGCCATTATAAAGGCCGTATAAAATCTATGCAGGTGGCAGATGAGGCGTTCGGAAAACTTCCGTCCAAACTTTTTAAGAAAGGACAACGAAAACGATGAAATCGATAGAAGAGTACACGGATTACTTGTTTAACTGTTCCTTTACAGATGATTCCTTCGATCCGGAGGATCATGAGGAGCATTTGGAGGCGTCTTGGGAATTGTTTGAGCGCTACGCCTGGGAGGACATCTATCCTGTCTGGATGAAGCATCTCCACACGAATTGCCAGACTCCGGAAGAAGTTATCAATTTCGTGAACCTTTATGTTTACTATGAGGCGTTAAACAAGCCAATCAAGGATCCTATTGAGTTTGTCGGCTATCTCTACTACAAGGTAGATATGGATAAATACTGGGATGAAGCCGGCGAACTCTTCGATGGACTTGCTATAGAAGTTCTCTCAAACCGGGGACTTGTGAATATGATGGAAGACCCGTATTATAATCCGCTAAAAGACAAACGGATACAGAACGCGATATCAAATTGGGGAAAGAAGAACAAAGCGGAATAAAGTGATTTGCAACTCGCAATCAGAAAAGCCGGACTGTTGTCGCAATATTGGCATAACAGCCCGGTATTCTTTTCTATACCCACGCTGGATTCTCTGACTGTATTTATCAGTCTAGGTCCTTTAGTCTGTTGCCCAGAGGGAAAGTGATATTGGTATTATTTGATAATCACATACCAATAAGATTCATCCTCCCTTTTGGTTTTCTTTTGTATATGAAACAACTTGATTTGTTGACTAGATTTCAATTTTGCGCCGTCAAAAGGACGGGTTGTTGTAGTGAATACAATAACCCGTCTTTTGTTACTCGGCCAATCAGACAGAAAAACCAAGCATAAATTTCCCCAAACTATCTCATGAGCTTCGTCCTTGAGAGTCGAGGCTTTCTGACAAATGTTTCACGTGAAACGTGAGGCTAAGGGCCGAAAATCATTTCTGAGCAGGAGCGGTTTTCGGCTGAATCTTAGCGGCGGGTTCCGCTTTCTTTTCTTCCGCTTTAGGCGCGTCGGCAGATTCCGCTTTTTCCTCGGCGGCTTTCTTCTGCGCTTCTTCCGCCTGCTTGCGGGAGAGCTTCAAGTTCTCCATATACGTTTCAAGGCTTTGCGCCAACGTATTGAGCGCTTCGACGTCGGAGGCTTTGCAGTAGTTCATGACGTACTCGACGGTATCGTCGTACAGCGTCGGCTTCTTATTCGATTCGCCAATAACGTCGATCGCCTGCTTGGCCATCATGAGCGCGGTAATCGCGCGCGGCGCGACGGCAAGATCTTTTTTGAACTGTTCAAGCGCGGCGTTGAAATCGTCAATGCTTCCGGAATCTTCCGCGATCTTTGAGACGACGCTGGAGAAGCGCGCGCTGTAGACCTGCGCGACGAGCGCGGCGTATTTGTCGTCTTTGGCCGTTTCGTCAAGGAACGCCTGCTGCTTTTCCAGAACGGCGGGATCTTTAACGACCGCGTTGGTAATCAGGCGGAATTTCACTTCAATGAGACTGTCTTTGAGGTCGTCTTCCGGATCCTTGGCAATTTCCTGTTCGACGTACGCAAAGAGCCCGTCGACGTCGTCTTGTAAGCTGAACGACTGAATCTTAAGCCCGATCGACTGCGTTTTGAGTTCCGGACGCGTTTTCGCTTCTTCGACGATTTGGTCGGCGAATTCGGTCAGCGCTTTTACGTTATCAGGATTCTCTCTCGCGGCGGTCAGGAGGGTTTGGCCTTTGACGGCGACGCCAAGCGCGTAAAGTTCCGCTTCTTCCTCTTTGAAGAGGCGCGCGATTAAGTCGTCGATCTTTTCCTGTTCCGGCTTGGGGGAATCAAGCAGGGTTTGGACGCGGAGCTGATAGACGTTCTTTTTGAGCTCCATCGAAAACTTGCCGTCGAGAAGCAGCGTAAAGAGCTTTTCTTTTTGATCTTCGTAGTCGGCAAGCGCTTTCTGATCGGCGTCGTCTTCTTTGCTCTTTTCGACTTCGCACGCGACGATCAAGGCGACGAGTTTCATCTCGTAAGCCTTTTCCTTAACTTTGTCGGAGCGCTTTTCGTCTTTAATGACGCCGTCGACGAAATCAAGGATCGACTTATCGAACGTGGAATCCGTTTCGACCTTTTTAATAAAGGCGTTCGCTTTCACTTCGATCGCGAAGAGCTGCAATTCTTCCTGTTCGCGCAGGAACGCTTCGTCGGCGAGCGCTTCAATCTTTTCGAGCTGCTCGGCCGGGCTTTCCTGGGAGGACGCGAGCACCTGCAGTTTGAGCTGATACGCCTTGACGAGTTCTTCGTCGGTTTTGGCGTTTTTGAGATTGTCTTCAACGAAAACGTTGAGATCGGCGGCCGCCTTTTCGTCGACGTTCGCGCGCGTCGTAAGGGATACGACTTTGAGCTGTACGGCGCGTTCGCGCTGTTCCGGCGTCAGATTGTCGAGCGCGAGAATCTTATTCGCGACGTTCAAGCTCGCCTGGGAGAAGGCGTCGACCAGCTTGTACATATCTTCCTGAGACTGAGGACGCGGGAGTTTGTCCTGCAGCGTTTCGACAAATTCGAACAGCTGATCGGCGTCGGCGTCTTCCGGCGGAGTAAGGAGCGCGGGATCAATTTTGATTGCGTCCGGCTTAGCGAGCTCTTCGTCCATGAGTTGGTTCGTGGACAGGGACGCCGGCGCGGGCGCGGCGTCTTGACCGGCGGCGACGGTTCCGAACGCCAGAGACGCGGCAAGACCGAGCACACAGTAAAAGCAACGGTTCAACATTGAGAACTTTCTATATTCTAAGGTAAACGCCGAAAATAAAACGCGGCGCCATAGCGGCGTTCTATTTTCGCAACAGCGCTAAAATGCGCGGGAAAGAAACGTTATTGATACGCAAGAGCGTAGGTATTCATTGTAGCTAAACGAAATAAAAATAACAGACGGGCGCAGGGAATTTTATTTATTTTTATGCGTTCGACGCGAATGCTTTTCACCGCCGAACGCGGGAACGGCGTCTGCTTTTCCAACGGCGGAAGATACGAATTGTATCCGCAGCTTCTCAGGATTTGCAACGATAACCCTTGTTGGGGTAACGACCGCGTCTACTTTCGCGTCCCGTTCGTCAACCGGAATCGCGTCGAGCATCTGTTCGTCCAGGCACAGGCCAATGAGGACCGCGTCGGAACGGAGCTGGGGAACGTAACGGTCGTAATACCCGGCGCCGCGCCCTAATCTCCTGCCCGCCGCGTCAAAACCGAGACCGGGCGTAACTAAAACGTCGACCGTCTCGGGCGCGATAAAAGACTTGGGATCGTCGCGCAGTTCCGGCAACGGTTCAAGAATGCCAAACGGGGGCGCCTCCGCGAGATCGTCAAACCGCGGCCGGCCGGAAACCGGATCGGGCGCAGGCGTCTGTAAACGATAGAAACGCATTTCGTTTCCGACGCAATAAGGAACGGCGACGGCGTCGGCCCAATCGAACAGCGCGTGAAGAAAAGGGCGCGTCGGCGCTTCTTTTTTGAAGTCGACGTAAATACCGACGACTTTCGCGCGCGTAAACGCGTCTATTTCACATAGGTTTTTATAGAGCGCGGCCGCCGTCTTCTCCCGGTCGAATTCGAGCGCCGACAGACGCGCTTTGAGCGCCGAGCGCGTTTGCTTTTTGAGGTCGGTTATTTCCTGCGGCGAACGGTCTTTCATTGACGCCTCCCATCTTGTGTTGCGTACGGTAGGAGTATAGCGCGCCGCGCCTTTTTTTCAATCGGAGATATTTTATTCAAACGCATTTATGTAAACGCGCTTCTTTTATAAAGACCGCGTCTGCGGCTTGGACGGAGTTGTTTTGATTCCGCGCATAACTTTGCGATTTCACGTGTTTGTCGGCGACGTTTCACGTGAAACGCGGGTTTTTCTTATATCGCGGCTCTTTTTTTACGGTTGTTTTGGCGTCGAATTTGCGTAAAATTACTCAAAAGAGCCCGTGTTTTTTGCGCGAGATTTACAAGCTGTTACAGAGAATAGGAGTTGACGATGAGCGAGGACGAAAAGAATACAAACGGGACCGCCGACGAAAGTCAGAGCTGCTGCTGCGGTAAAACGGAAGGCCATGAATGCTGCGGTCATGGAAAAGAAGAAGGCCATGAATGCTGCGGTCATGGAAAAGAAGAAGGACACGAATGCTGCGGTCACGGAAAAGAAGACGGGCACGAATGCTGCTGCGGCCATGATCACGATCACGAATGCGGCTGCGGGCATGATGGCGACGGCCATGAATGCGGCTGCGGACAAAACGCGAAGACCGAGAAGGCGAACGCGAATTCGGATTCCGACTTCTACGACGCCATGGCCGATTACCCCATGCCGAAACCGTCTCTGGTTACTTTTGCGACGACTCTTTCGCAGCAGGCGATGG
The DNA here is from genome assembly GCA_902786505.1 of uncultured Planctomycetota bacterium. Classification (GTDB taxonomy): domain Bacteria; phylum Planctomycetota; class Planctomycetia; order Pirellulales; family Thermoguttaceae; genus RUG369. The sequence continues at coordinate 61,355 of CADACS010000002.1, forward strand.
TCGCGATGGGGATTCTTCCGCATCCGCTCGCAAAGAAGTCGGTCTTTATGCTCAATCAGGCGTCGTATCTTATCGATACGATCGAGCTGATCTTCGAGAAGACTGCCGGCAACCGTACCGAGGAAGAGACGAAGACGTTAGACAATATCCTTCACGATCTCCGCATGCTCTTTATTGCCGCCTCTAATGAAAAGAAGCGGCGCGACGCGGAGAAGAAGGAACCGGAGAAGAAAGACGCGTAAGTTAAGCGTCGGCGCGGCTTCTGTTTCTGTCAAATAAAAAAGGACCGTCGAAGTTCGGCGGTCCTTTTCTTTTCTTGTAAACGAATTTCAAAATTCGCGGCTCGTTAGAGCGATTCAATTAACGAGAGACACGCGTTTTCGGTCGCGTCCCGGTCGAGCCCGTCCCGATGGAACGTATTCGGCGGCAATAGATACTGCTGATCAAACGTTGGACTGAACGGGCAAGTCTTTTCAAACGCGTTGGAAAACAGACTTGGCGCGGTAAACCGAAACGCGTCGGACGGATCGACGAGCATAAGGTTTGTCGGAGCGCTCTCTATGACGTAGTCCTGTTCAAAGGTCAAAAGAAGCTGTTTGGGCTTAATATCTGCCAGCCGCCATCCGTGCGTTTCGAGCGCGGCTTCAATTTCTTTGAACGATTCTCGAATCAGTTCTCTGCATGGGGCGTTCACTCGCGCGCCGCTTTGAAGAACTTTGGCGAGCGTGTGCCCTTGAAAGAACGGGAACACAAGATATCCGCGCGTCGCCTGGCCGGACGAGACTCGTTTAGGATAAGCGTAATCGACGACAGGAGGAATTCGCCGACAGTCGACAGAGCCGATCGCGCGTTCGCGTTCGACAAGCGCGACGCCGTCCTGCGAACCGCAGAATTCTTCCCGAAGCGCCTTTAAAATAAAGGAATACGGACCTTCGCTTTGACGCGGCCGCGCTAAAAACGTCTCAAAATACCGATTGGACAAAGAGGAACGGCGCCATGACGTCTCCCAACGGGAGAAACCTAAATCAGTCGTTTGCGCCGCGTCCCACGTTAACGAGGAGTGATCGCGGACGAACGCGCTTTGTTCTTGTAAAACTTGCATATCGCTTCTTAACGCCTATCGCGGCGGCAGGCCGGGGATCGACGTTCGAATAAAATACAAAACGAGCAAAAGTGACAAGGATTGGCAAGAATCTAAAACTCCGCCTACTCTTTTAATCGTCGATTCAAAACAAAATATTAGGCAAAATCAATAAAATTTATGCATCTTTACAGTCGAGTATACAGACAACGCCTAAGCGCGGCAGAATGGAATTGAGAGACAAACAGAGGCGTCGAAAAAGATAAATCTTACAACGACAAGAAATAAAAGAAGCCGACGACGGCCGCGCCCTTCCCCAAGCAGCGCGGCTGGCCGACTTCTTAATAAAAGTTCTTGCGCCGTTTACACGGCTTTTATATTACCGTATCGAACCGATACGCGCTTCCATTAGAGACCGGCGGAAGCGTAAGATCCGGCCGGATATCCGCTGGCGGAAGTTCCGGTCGCGCTGCCGCAAGGCGTGCAGGGGCTGCACGGATTGCACTGGGTCGGCGCGCAGGGGGCGCAAACCTGAGAAGCGCTGGTCGTGTTCATCATAACGACTTCGCCGCTGCTCGCCGCGTTGACGATTCTCGGGCTGTTAGCCGCCGCGAGGCTCGAGCCGTCGTCGTAATTAGACGTAATAGCCGACGTGGGAATCCTTGACCCAGTACGGCTGAAACAGCTGGTCCCGCTCTTGCAACCGACGAAGACAGGGGAAGTTAGCAAAGCGATTAACGAGAACGTGATTACTTTTTTCATTTTATGCGCTATCCGCCGACTTGTGTCGGACTTCAAATAATGTGAACGCCGGCCTAAATGCGCAAGTGTTAATATTCCGTTATTTAACGCGAAACCTGCGCGACGCCGACGAAGTGTCGTCTCGGCCCAAGGCCGTACCTTGTAGACTCTCGTCGTACGTTTACTATCATAATTTCACGCCTGTTTCTTGCAATTGTTTTTTCCGTGCAGTTTGGGGGTTTATGGGAATTTTTAACGGCTTAAATCCTCCCTTTTCTCACAATCGGGAAGACTCTTTTTCTTGGCTTAGACGTGAATCCTGGCAGAGGCGTTTTTTTGTGCAAAGTTTTCTCAAGAACCAAAATTGGAAATAGCAAAATTTCTAAAAGTGAAATAAAGAGATTGTTCCCGATTTTCAGGGAAAGCGCTCAAGGAAAACCGACTTTTGCCGACGGACGAATAATCGTTACTTTTGGATTATCTGACAGACTTTTTTAAACTTTTTATTTTTACCTAATCTTTGTCTTTTGTCCTGTTTGTTCTTCAGCCGTTGATATGATGAAAGGCGCGGTTTGCCTATTTTACCGCGTTTAAAGTAGATTTTGACGCCGCCGAACGCCGCGAAAGATATGTTTTTTCGGCGCGAGCCGCGGTTAAAAGATAAATTGCAGTAAGGGTTGGGAAAATGAGTACTACAATTTACAAGCAGCTAACAGGCGCCCTTGCCGCCCTTCTCCTGGTCTTGGGATCAGGCGTCGCGGCGCATGCGTGGGATCGGGTTAAACCTTCGCCCGTTACCGTCGAAACGTCGATAGGAGAGGATAATTGGGTCGCCGTAAAAGCGGAACCTGATTTGGAAATCTATGGCGAAGAGTCGCCGGAACAGATCGACGGTTCTATGTTAACGCTGGACGCGACCGACGGCGAAGCGGTTGAAACCGATGATTCGATTGACGTTGATTCCTGGTTCGAATCGGCGGAAAGCGCCGAGCTCGACGCTGTCGAAGAGACCGTCGAGGCAGAACTCGACGAAGCGATTTCGCTCGACGTCGACGACTGGTTTGAATCGACGGAAAGCGAAGCAGACTCCATAATAGAGGAAATCGCCGAACAAGAGACCGACGCCGAATCGTACGACGTCGACGCTTGGTTTGACGCCGACGCCGACGCTCTTGACGTTTTAACGCTCGACGTTGAAGACGCAATCGAGGAAGAGACGGAAGAGGCCGTTTCGGTCGGCGAACTTGGATTGGAAGACGGCGTCGTCGATCTCAACGAGACGTCCGGCGAACCGGTTCGCGAAGAAGAATCGGGGGCGGCCCTTGTCCCTGTTTCCAACTTGGGCGACGCGATAACGGTCGCGCCCGGCTTTGCGACGCTTGACGTCGCGGCGGAGGACGAACCGGCGCAGGAAGAGACGCCCGCCGAGGAACCGGTTATCGAGGAACAGATCGGGAAAGAGTCCCTCATAGAGGCCGGTACTGAAAAGACCGAAGACCCGGCGTCTGAGAAACCGGCGCCGGAAGAAGCGGCGGCCGAAGAGCCGAAGGCGGAAGAACCCGCCGCAGCCGCGCCCGACGAAACGAAAGACAACGGAGTCGCCGTTTCGGGCGAACCGCAGTCTCCGCAAATAGCGACGTCGGAATGGACCGCGGCGCAGCCGTCGGTCGGCGATCAGGTTTGGATCGTTATGGCGACCGCAGACGGATTCTACTGCCAGACGTTGGAGAACAACGCGTGGCGCGTCGCCGACGTCAAAGAATTTTACGCGGGCGATTCCGCAGACCGTTCGACGGTTATCTGGGCGCACGGCTTTAAAACGGACATGACGGGCGCGGCCGAATCCGGCTGTTCGTTCCGGAACACAATCGACGCGGCGCGCGCCGCGGCCGGTTCCTCGCGCGCGTATCGGCTCGTGATTTGGAAGTGGAGTTCCGAACGCGGGGCCGGTCGGCTTCGAATCGACGCGCAGATGAAAGGAAGAATCGCCGACGCCGAAGGGCGGCGCCTCGCGAACTTCATAGGCGGTATGAACGCGTCGAACAACGTGTCGCTCGTTGGGTTCAGTTTTGGCGCGCGCGTCGTGGGATCCGCGCTTCAATGTCTTGCGACGTCGCCGTCGACTTATATGACGAACCGCACGGGCCGCGTTTCGCTCGTCCTTGCGAGCTCGGCGTGCGATTACGGCGCGTTCGATTGGAGCTACGCCAACGGCGCGTCGATCCCGGCTTACGTTCTGAATATCTATAATCCTGCAGATTTTGCGCTGCGGTACTATCCGTTCGTTTCGGATACCGGTTCGCAGGCGCAGGGCGTCTATCCGATAACGGGGTCCGCTTTTACGGGCGCCGTCGGATCCGCGTTTAATATCAACGTGAGCGGCGCCGTCGGCAAAGAACACTCGTTTACCGACGAAATTCAGGCGGTCCCCTGCTCCGTTTTGATTGACGCGCTCTTCTAAACGCGTGAAGAGTTCCAGCCCAACCCGAAAACGCCGACGCGGCTTGCAAAGAGCCGTCGCCGGCGTTTTTTTGTTTTTCCGCACGCTACGCGATCGACATGCACAGGAGCAGGAAACTCGTCGCGTTGAGCCCCATGTGCATACCGAGAACGGTCGGGTAGCTGCGCGTCTTATAATAGACCGCGCCTTCTGCAAGCGCAAAGATTAAAATGGGCGCGGGATCGACGATAACGCTTGGATAGAGATTCTGGAGCGTTATTTTGACAAGGTAAACGATCGGCGCGACAAACGCGTAAAGAACCAGTCCCTGAGAGAATTCGCGGATAAGCCGCGCCAGGATAGGAGTTTGAACGCCGCTCTCCCCTTCCCTTTCTCCGCGCGCGGCGCAGCCAAGATCGCCGGCGGTCGCGCGCGATACGATAACGAGAAAAGATACGCAAATAAGTATCGTCAGTACGTTTGCGACGGATCCGCACAGCGTCGCGTAGAGGAGCGCGGCCGCCGACTGGGGCGCGCTGGGATCTTCCGGCGCGGCCGCGTGCAGGAGCGCAAAGAGGAGCGCGGGCGGGATAATCGCGGCAAGCGCGACTCGCGCGTTGGGACGGTTTGACGCGCCGGGCGATTCTGCGTCGGCCGGATCCGGATCCGGGTTCGGTTCGCCGAACCGTATGCGTGCCGCGCGTTCAAACGCCCCTTGCAGAACGACCCGAAAGACGAGCTCCTCCGTCGCGGGCGCGACGACGACTACCGCCGCGATAAAGACCAGTATGATCGGGATAAAGTAGGGCGTTCCCTTTGCGCGGACGAGCATGCGCGCGACGGGATGCTGCGTCGAGAGGTCGCGTTCGTCCTTTGGCGACGGCGTTTCCTCCGTTTGCGGTTCTGGCGTCCCCTCTTCTGGCGGAACGTCGCCAGTCTCTTTATTTTCAACGGTTTGCGCCGACTCCTGCGCCGGTATAAACCGATCTTTGACCGAAACCTTTCCGAGAAACTGTATAAACGCCGGAGCGACAATGAGATAAACGATAAAAAGAGAGAGCGCGACGTCGAGTCCCCACGGAACGGAGCTAACGTTCGAATCCCCTTCCCGTTTGCGAAAAACGCTGAAACCGAATCGCCAAGACGCAAGACTGATAAAGAGATACGCGCAAATAAGACCGAGCGAAAGCTGAAACCAAAACGACGACACATTATAGGACAGACCGTTTTCGCCTGTTCCGAAAAGAGAAAAAGCGCCGTATAATTCCGCCATAGTTCAGTACTTAAAAAGAACCGGCGCGTTGTAGAGCCGCGCCGGTTTTGCGTTGGAAACCGCGTCCGCCCGTTACGCGTTCGTCTTATTCTTGTGCATATTTATTGCGGCGCGGATATAAACCCATCCGGAATAAAGCGTTAGATAAACGACGACGTATAAAAGCAAAATGAACGCAAGCTTGATAAAACACGGAACTTCAATTCCGCGTTCGAGCAGTACGAGAATCAGGAAACCGATCGGGAGATCGACGCACTGCAGGCCCGTCTTCCATTTGCCGATCCATTTGGCGGAAAAATCGCCGCCGCTCGATTCGATCATCGAACGCAGCATGGTGACGAACAGTTCGCGCATGATAATGGCGACGACCATCCACGTCGCGAGCCCGAACGGGATCTTGCCGAGCGCGCAGTCGCAGGTGAAGAGATCGTGAAGTTCGGGAATCGCGGCAAAGTATATAAACGTCCCGCAGACGAGCGTTTTGTCCGCGAACGGATCCATAATGCGCCCGAACTGCGTCTGCTGCTTGTACTTCCGAGCCCACCATCCGTCGACGTAGTCGGTGACGGCCGCAATGACGAAGAGGACAAGAGACGTAATATAGAACTTGAAAGGAATGAGAACGAAGATAACGATCGACAGAACGATACGCGCGATCGTCAGTACGTTCGGAACGTTCCAAAGCGCCTTTTGAGAACACTGATTCGTTGCGTCGGACATGTTTCGTTTCCTCAGGAATCAATATAACGAACGCCGCGGGAACGGCGTAATATACGGTTATTTCGCCGCGTCTTCGCGAAACGCGTCGATTTGGGAGATTGCCGCGAGCGCCTGAATGAGCGCCTGCGTTCCTTTTCGCGCGCCCCCTTGCGCCATGAGCGCGACGTAAAGCTGATGGACGAGCGCGAGGCCGGGCAGCGCGAGGTTCATTTTTCGCGCGTCGTCGAGCGCGATTCCCATATCTTTAACGAAGTGTTCGACGTAGAAGCCGGGTTTGAAGTCGCCGCGTAAAATGCGGGGCGCGTAGTTCGACAGCGACCAGCTTCCCGCCGCGCCCGTCGAGACGGACGCCAAAACGCCTTCGAGATCAAGCCCTGCGCGATAGGCGTACAAAAGGGCCTCGCACACGCCGATCATCGTTCCGGCAATGAGAATCTGGTTTGCCATTTTAGTGCGTTGACCCGATCCAGACTCGCCGGAAAAACGGATATTCGTTCCGAGATTCTGAAGAATGGGCTCGACGCGTTTGAGCGTCGTTTCGCCGCCGCCGACCATAATCGAGAGCGTTCCGTTTTTCGCGCCGACGTCCCCTCCGGAGACGGGCGCGTCGAGCGAATCGAATCCGGCCGCGTCGGCCGCCTGGCTAATCTGCCGCGCAAGTTCGGGCGAGCTGGTCGTCATATCGACGTAAACGCGCCGCGCGCCGTCTTGACCGACGGGCTCGCCGCGCCACGCCGCAAGGACGCCGGCGTCGCCAAAGAAAATCTCCCGCACGTCGTCGGGGTATCCGACGGTTGAAAACACAATATCGGAAAGGGCCGCCAGTTCTTTTGCGCCGTCCGCCCACCGAGCGCCGCGCGCGAGGAGCGGCTCCGCTTTGGCGCGCGTGCGCGTATAAACAGCGATCGGATAGCCCGCGTCGAGCAAACGGCCCGCGCACGAGCCGCCGATGACGCCGGTTCCGATCCATCCGATGCGAGGTTTCATGCGAAAAACTCCCCGATAGCCCGTTCAATTTACTGTTTTGAAGTCCGCCTGGGGCGACGCGGTTGTTTGCGGCCGACGCGCGCCAGTCCTGTTGTACGAATTGTCCCCGAAATCTATTCCGGCGTCAAGCATAAATATCGCCATATCGTACGTTTTTTTGACGCGAGTCCTTTCCCGTTGAATTTTGTTAGAAAAATCTCCAAAAACCCCCTTGCTCTTGACGGAAATTCGGTTATATTCTTTCCTGTTGATTGCAACGCGCGGGCGTGGCGGAATTGGCAGACGCGTCAGGTTGAGGGCCTGATGGGAGTTAATCCCGTGGAGGTTCGAGTCCTCTCGCCCGCACTGAAAGAACCCAGTCGTCAACGGCGGCTGGGTTCTTTTTGTTTCTTGCGCGCCGTTTCTTTCGCCGCGCGTCAGTTTGCCGCGTTCTGTTCTTCTTCGATTTGCCGCGTTTTTTTGCCGATGCTCAAACCCAGCTGATACGCCTTTTCCAGATCTTCTTCAAAGTGGGCGTCCCGGTATTGGCGTTTGTCCTCTTCGTTGAACAGAGTCATGTCATATCGGGAATAGTCGTTGAACTGATACGTGTTGCAGATATAGAGCAGTTCGTTGTACCCCATGATCGCTTCCATCGATTTCGCGGAATCGGAAAGGATCACGTCGTAGTTGTAGTTTGCCATCAGTTCGCGCGGAACGTTCATCGTATAAATGAGCCCCGTCGGAACGACTTTATCGCGAACGACGACTTGTTTGCCGTCTTTATAGACGTAGGTTCCGACAGGGAAGAGCCAGCGTTCGAGAAAAGAGCGCGTTTGTCCTGTCGGAAAACTATAGTAGACGGGCGTGCCGACAATAACGGCGTCCGCTTCGCGAACCTTTTCCAGAACAGGCCGGAGCGCGTCCCGATAGGCGCACAGGCCGTTCGTTTTGCTGTTTTTGATTTTACAGGCGAAGCAGCTCACGCAGCCCTTGTATTCATAGTCGTAGAGCCGGACCGTTTCGACCGTACCGCCGGCGTCGGCGAACCCTTGCGCGGCGCGCTGGAGCGCTTTGTCGGTGTTCCATTTCTTGCGGGGACTTCCGTTAATGACAATCGCTTTCATACGTATGCCCGATTTCTGTCGTGTTGCCTTGCGGTTTGGTTCGGTCTGCGTTGCAGTACGCGTATTTTCCAGAACTTTCAATAGACCGTTTGTGTTATTATGTCAGCCGGGGCGTAAAAAACAAGCCGAAAAAAATTATTTAAAGGTTTTGAGATTAGAGAAAATAGATAGGTTAGACAAGTAGCAAAAATCAAGCCTTTAGGATAAAGAAAGGGCTGTTTCTCCCCGCGCTCGCAACGTGCGTAGACGGAATTACCGGCGTTATCGGGAAGGGCGGTATTTTTTTGCTCTTGAAATAGTTGGAAATAAAAGATAGAGTAAGAAAGATTCTAACTTTGGCGCTCGATAGTCGATTGGAATAAGAGCGCGCCGTGCGGCGCCGGAAGAATGACAACGCCGTTTGCCTAAGGATGGAAAGCGATGAATCGAGTAAATAATAACGACAATACGAGCTCCAAGCGAGGGAAGGGGCGCGCTCGCGCGGCGGCGGGCCTTCTCCTTGCCGCTCTCCTTTTGCCGGGCTGCAAAACGCTCAACGAGAGTCCTCAGAACGAACGGTTCTGGTTTCCGACGCTTGCGCCGCCGACGCAAAAGGAACGCGAGATGCGCAGCTATAATTATCCTGAAGGCGGCGATCCGTTCGTCGACGCGGAAGTGGGGCCGAAGACGTTCAACACGCGTCCGCGAGGTTGGTTTGACCAGCGTTCGAAGACGTCCGACGTCTTGCGCGAATATCCCGACGTCGAATACGATTGACCCCTCCTGTTCTTTTGTCGCATTGCGCCGTGAAACTTCGAGTTTTCACGGCGTTTTTTATTTTGCGTATCTTTTCCTATCCGCCAGTCTTGCGTAATCCGTTTGAGAAGAGTTTTTCTAACGCCATACCTTAAAACATTTTAGGAAGATCGTGAATTTATCAAAAAAGATTAGGCAGTTCTCTTTTCTTTGCGTGAAAAAAATGGTATAATTCCGGGGGATAGCGCCCTTGTCGCGCTATGAGAAAAAGGATTCCCAGCCGCGAACGAGCCTCGACGCTGGAAGAGGGGCGCGTTAGTTCGCGGCTCCCTCCCCAAATCCCCCCTTAACTAAGGTTGATATATCAAGGAGACGGACGTCATGAAACGCCTCGCTGGAACGAACTCTAAAGAGTCAGGTTTTACACTGTTGGAATTGCTGATCGTCTTGGCGATTCTGATCGTGATCATCGGTATTCTCGGAACGACCGTCTGGGGTTCCTACAAAAAAGCTCTTGTCCGCGCCGCGACCGTTCAGGTAACGACGACCTTGCAGAACGCGTGCGAAGACTTCCGTTTGGATTTCAAGCGGTATCCGACGCAAAAAGAAGGGCTCTACATTCTCGCCAATATGGACAATCCGGAAGCGCAGAACGTCGGCGCGAACGGAATGCAGAACAACAACAATAACAACAACGGCAATAACAATAATAACAACGGGAACAACAATAACAACAATAATAATAACAACAATAACGGTATGACCGGCATGCAGACTGGCATGGATATGAACACGGGTATGCCCAATATGCAAAACAACATGCAGCAGGGTATGGACGGTATGACGGGCATGGGAACGGGCGCTGACATGACCGGCATGGGTACGGGCATGGACATGACTGGCATGGGTACGGGCATGGATATGACCGGTATGGGCGGCATGGGTACGGGCATGGACATGACCGGCATGGGCGGCATGCAGGGCGGAAACGGCATGGATCCCAACTTTGGCGGCAACATGAACAACATGAACAACAACAATATGAATCAGACGCCCGCCGACCCGCCGCGCCCGAAGATTATTGAACCGCTGATCAAGGAAAAAGACCTTATCGATCCGTGGAACAATCCCATCAAATACGAATACCCGACCGCTAAAGGCGACGGCAAACGTCCGGCGATCTGGTCGTGCGGTCCCGACGGCGAAGACAACAACGGAGAAGGGGACGACATTATCAACTGGGATCCGGAAGACCGATCCGGTCAGGAGCGCATGCAGCGTCAGCAGCAACAGCAGCAAAACCAGTTCAATAACGGCATGAACCCCGGCATGGATCAAGGCTTTGGCATGGATCAAGGCTTTGGCGGCATGCCCGGCGGTAACGGTATGGATCAAGGCTTTGGCGGCATGCCCGGCGGTAACGGTATGGACCAAGGCTTTGGCGGTATGCCCGGCGGTAACGGTATGGACCAAGGCTTTGGCGGCATGCCCGGCGGGAACGGCATGGACCAGGGTTTTGGCGGCATGCCCGGCGGGAATCCCGGCATGAACCCCGGCATGAACCCCGGCATGAACCCCGGCGGCAATAACGGCATGAACCCCGGTGGGAACCAAGGCGGCAATAACGGAGGAAACCCCGGCGGGTTTATGATGTAATTTATTCGCGCGACGGTTAAGGGAAGGGCTTCGTTTTGGAGTTCTTTCCTACGTCCTTTACCGAACGACGCGACGCGGGCGCTTTGCCCGAGTCGCGCCTTTTGTTATCCGGTCGCCGCCGTAAGCCGACCGCGCGCGACTGACGCCAGCCAAGCGTGTTTCTCAGCGAGGTAAAGATGAGAAGGACTGCGTTTACGCTGTTGGAGCTTATACTCGTCCTGGCGATTATTATTTCGATCGCCGCGATGGGTATTGCCGGCTTTCAGCGCCAATACGCGCGTTCTCAATTCAAAAACGGCGTCGTTCAGCTTCAAATCGATCTTCTTTCGACGCGTCTGGTCGCCATGCAGTCTGGCACGGCGTACGTCTTTCGCTACGTGCCCGGCTCTTCGGTATATGAAATCGCGCCGCTCAAGACGCTTCAGGAAGCGCTCTACCGCATGAACGGCGACGCGCTCGACGACTCGTCCGACTCGTTGGGCGGCTCGCTCGCGTCGGTTGGCGGCGGACTGAGCGCGCCGTCGGTTGGAGCCGTCGGATTAAGTTCGCCGACGGGCCTGTACGGCGAACCGGAGTATACCGACGATCTCTTTTCGCAGGAAAACATTCTCGCCGATCTAAAAGCGGCGTCGGCTCTTAACGCGACTATGGCGCGTCAGGCCGCGTCGCTCGGCGGTTCGGAGTCGGCGTACGGCGGCAGTCTCCAGTCGCCCGGCGGTACGACGTCCGCGTTTGACTCTTCTTCGCTTTACGAATCGACGGATCAGCCGCTTGGCGGCCTAACGGGCACCCTTGCGTCGTCGAATCCGCCGGCGCCGTCCGATCCTCTGGCGAGTTCCGCGTTTGGCGCGTCGTCCGATTTCAGCGGTTCAGGCTCGGAATTCGCGCTTGGAACCGACCTTACCGGGGGGATAGCGTCCGAGACGGCCAATACGATAACGGTTCGCGACCTGACGCCTTACGAAAAGAAGCTCGTTAACGAGAACACGCTGGCGTGGCGCGCGAACGCCGACGGCGCGATTATACGCAAACAGACGACCGGCGACGTCGTCTTTACGTTCATGCGCGTTTCTCAATCGACGCCGTCGAATCTGCGCGCCCATCGGCCTGGCGGAGTCGCGCGGTCGAGCGCCGAAGAAGCGACCGGCGTGGCGGCGGAAGGGGAAGACCTCGGTTCGGCGCTGGGCGGGTCCCTTCGTTCGATTCCGAGCGGATCGGGCGATTCCGAAGGGCTTGGCGGAGGGCTGAATTCGATTCCGGGCGACGACGCCGCTAACGACGATTTCCCCATTCTCGGCGAGGAAGCGACGCCCGTCAGTATGTGGTCGGAACCGCTCGTCTTTTATCCGAACGGCAAGACGTCGAACGCGACGCTCGGATTCGCGTGCGTCGGCGACTATACCTTTTATTCAGAGATCGCGCTGCGCGGCATGACGGGCGTGGCGCGCGTCTCGTCGATTTCCGCGCTTCCGCCCGGCGTCGATCCGGCCGCCTCTTCGTTAACGCAGGAACAGCTGTTCCGGCTCTATCATCCGGGGCAAGACTACGCCGCCGGCGCGAACGCGGCGAATCCGACGCTTGGCGGACCGTTGGGCGGCGCGCTCGGCGGAGCGGACGCGTCCGCGTCGGCCGATATAACCGGCGGCGCGTTAGGAACGTCTGAGTTCGACGGGAACATTCCGGATCTGTCGCCGAATTCGCTCGACACGCTGGCGGCGCCCGGAATCAATTACGGCTCCGCGCGCGCGGACGCCGGATACGGATCACAAATGCGGCGATCCGGATATCAGTTTAACGAGACCTTGCCGTCCGGGACTCCCGACGCGAATCAACCGCCCGCGCCGCAAACTTCTTCCCCGGATTTCGGCTTGCCGCAAACGACGACAAGTTCGGCGCTTGCGCCAGATTCCGGCGCGGGCCCGGCCGGCGGTTCGCTTGGGAATAATTTCGGCTCTGACGGAACGGGCGCGTTCGGCGCGTCGTCAAATACGCAAGACGGCCGCGAGCGCGAGTTAGATCAAACAAAGACGGGAGGCGCGCTATGAAACGCCGCGACGCGTTTACCCTGATGGAAATTCTAATCGTTCTCGCGATCCTCGGATTTGGCATGACGCTGATCGTCGAGATGACGACCTTTGCGGCGCGCAATTCCGAACGCGTCGAAGAAGACACAATCGTACAGCTGGCGTGCGAGAATCTAATGAATTCCATTTTGGCGGGCGAAGCGGTCGCTCACGTGGGCGTTTCGACTCCGATTCCCGACGCGCCGAACTGGGAGACGAGCGTCGAGCTGCTCGACGGCCCGATCGAGAAGCTGGTCGCCATTCGCATAACGGCGCAGCGTTATGTCGTAGAAGAAGTTCCGTCGCTTGCCGATCCGACGGTCCCGATTGCGACAAAAGTCCCGGACGTCGGAAAATTTTACGTGATTAAAGAATGGGCGCGCCGCGACGAGATTAAGGCGGTCGTCGTCAGTCCGCCCGAAACGAATCAGAACGCGGACGGAATGGCCGGAGGTCCGCTTGGCGGAGGTCTGGACGGCCTGTCCGGCGGGGTTGAAAGCGCGGACGCTCCGTACGACCCGTTTGCTTCGATAGACGCCGCGCTCGATTCCGGTCCGCAGGCGCCTCAGACGAACGGCGGTCCGCCGGCCGGAGCCCTTGGCGGCGGTTTGCTTGACGGATTTTGACGCGGAATAACCGCGAATTGGAATAAACGGCGTAACAAAATGAAACAGCGACGTTTACAAATGACGAAACCGACTATAATTTCGGCGCCGCGCGTCGGAACGGAGAGAGCGTTTACCCTATTGGAAATGCTTCTCGTTCTTGCGCTTATCGTCGTTCTGTTGGGCGGTTTGGCCAGTCTGATTCGCGTTTTCTCCAACAGCTACCTTGCCGACGAGCGTCGCGTGAGCGGGGCCCAGCTCGCGCGGTCGATTTCTCAGATGCTGAGCGACGATCTCGTCGCCGCCGTGCAAGACCCGATTCAATCGGTGTCGGAAGATCCTTCGCGGCAATACATACGGCATTTCGGGCTGCGCGGGGACGCGCGCTCGCTCCAGATCGACGTCGTTCAGCCGAATCTATTTGTCTCAACGGCGACCGCGGAAGAGAATCAGCGCGTTCTGCGCGGGGGCGACAAAACGTCGGACGCCAAACAAGTTCCCGAGTTGAAGACGATCTTTTACGAGTTTATTCCGATTAACTCCGTTCAGGAGCCGGAAGAAAAAGGGTCGTCGCCGACGCCGGCCGGTTCAGGCGCGGGCGAGAATCTCGGCTCGTCTCTTTCCGGTTCGCTCTCGACGTCTTCTTCGGGCTTAGACGGCGCGCTTGGCGCGTCCGGCGATTTTGCCGGCGACGTCTTTCCCAATCCCGACCTTCCATTAACGCAGAAGTACGGCCTGTCGCGGCGCGAGCTCGATTACGAGACGCCCGACAAAAAGACCGAGGGCGAGACGGGCGGACAGACGTCGGCTCCGGGCGCAATCGATCAAACGACGGGCGCTGCGGAATCGACGCTTGCCGGCTCGCTTACGGCGCCTCCCGACGCGGCGAATTCGCAACTTGCGGGCGATTCGCAGCTCAATCCGTTGGGCGGTCAGGAAGAGACCGCGGAGGAATTCTATAAGCCGCCGATGACCGCCGAGCAGATCGCAATGGATACCGACGACGGATACGTGTGGGCGCCGGAAGTCCTCGACTGCCGGTTTAGCTATTTCGACGGGACGAATTGGATTTCCTCATGGGACAGTATTGAAAGGGACGGGCTTCCGATCGCGATTAAGGTCGAGCTTAAGCTTGCGCCGCTGGACGACGTCGACGTTTACCGGCAGTCGCCGCTCCTCTTTGCGCTGCCGAAGCCGCCGAAGCTCGACGATATTGCGAAACTTGCGGCCGACGCGGCCAAACAGGAACCGAAAAGCGCCGCCGACGTGAGCCGTCTCGCCGGCTCTCTCAGCGAAATCGCGTCGAACGAGAAACCGGGCCAGCCGGTCGACGTCTTTAATTCGTACCGTCCTCTTGAAATGATTCGCGCCGCCCTTACGGGCGTTCCGACGCGCCGCGAGACCCTGTCGTCGTCCGAACAGATAGCCGTTTCTTCCGCGGCGACGGAAACGCTCGAAGGGGAAACAGAAGCGGCGCTCGGCGGATTCGATTCGAATCCCGAATTGGAACTTGGCGGCGGGCTCGGATCTTCCGACGCCGATCTGGCCGCCGGAGGCGCGCTAGGGGGCGCGGCTCAGGAGCCGGTCGATCCGGACCAGGCCGCCATGGAAGCGACCCTGCAGCTTGCCGCGAACGGCGCGGTCTTTAACTCGGCGGGCATATGCGTCGACTTTTCGAACGACGGCTCGTATGAGACGTTAGAAAGCCTCGCGGAAGAACTTGGCGTCGTCGAGCCGGTCGTCTATGAGGTCGTCGCGTATCTTCCGACGACTCCGATGAGCCGCGCGACGACCGTCGAACGGCGCCGTCCGGCGGTAACGCGCGCGGGCCGGGTTTCGACGCGCCGCAATACGGCGTCCGACGACAATTCCAGCCGCGGCCGACGCGAACGCGGGCAGAATCCGTACGCAACGGGCCGCGCGCGCCAGAATCGCGACCGCGTTCTAACGGAGCGGACGGCGACCGAACGTTCGGCGCGCGACCGGCAGGCGTCGTCGCGGCAGGTTTCCGAACGCGGCGCGGCGGCGCGGCAGACCGCGGAACGCGGCGAGAACGCGCGCGTCGCGACGCAGCGCGGCGCTATTGAGCGCGGCGGCGCCGGAAACCGCCGGCTTGTCGCGCGCGAGTTTACCGAACGGCTGGGCGCGAACGGAGGCTGGACCGACGAAGCGCGCGGGGACGCGTTCGATCCGATTACGCCGGGCGTCGGTCTTGGCGAGGCGGCGCCGACCGCGACGCCCGAGCCGGACGCGCCCGCGTTTGCCCCGACGCGCGCCGCGCCGGCCGTGCCGGAACCGGGCCCGTTGGCCGGCGGGCTGGCCGGGAACGGGGGCGCGACGCGAATCGACTCGCTGGATCCGTTCGCGATCGTCGATCAGCAGGTGGGGAACGTGCCGTTTGCGGCCGCGGGCAGCGAATTTGACGCCATTGGCGGCGCGAGCGAGCCGGGCTTAATCGAAACGCCTTCGGGCGCGGCTACGGTCGCCGCGCCGACGGGAACTCCGCGGCAGGCGAACCGACAGAAATCGACGTGGATTCGCGGAAACTAGTTTTTTTGAACGTCGCGTCCGCGCGAGACGCTTACAGGAGCGAGAGATGGAAAAGAATGAAGAAAGAACCGACTCGGCCGCCGACGTCCGGCGCCGTGAGCGAAAACTTATCTATCGCATTCTCATTGTTCTGGCGTTAGGCGTCGGATTCGGCAAAATTATCTCGGTCGATTCCGCGCATGACCGCGCGATTCAGAATTACCGCATGCAGCAGCTCCCGAACGTTCTGGAGAAGAAGTCGAAAGAGCTTACGGAGAAGGGCGTTACGGGCGACCGATTCAACGCGGAAATGGATCGCGTTCTCAAAGCGTCTCTTGCCGACGCGAATAAAGCGCGGCCGACCCTTTCCGCGAACGACCGCAGCCGCTGGGCTACGATTCGCGCGCTCGTCGAGCCGGACGCGCGCGTCTATCGGTACGAGCCGGTTCTGAGCGACGCGATTAAAGAAGGGCGGATTAAGGAACTCAACGACAAGAATCCGGCGAGTTACGGCAAGATTCCCTTTAAGTACTATTCCTACGAGCTGCTGCGCAACTGCGATTCGCCCTGTCCCGAACGGTACGAAACGGCGAACCGGAAAGCGGAGCGTTACGTCAAACGGCTCGTCCCCTACGCGATCGACAAGGTCTGGGAAACGCCCGGCTGGGATTCGATCGACGTTGTTAAGCACGGGCTTAAAGACGAGGTTTTTGATCCTTCCAATCCCGCGTCGGGCTATATCTACTCGAGTAAGCCGACGCTCCTGCCGACCGTCATGGCGGGGCCGTATTGGATTCTCTATCGCGTATTCGGCATAAGTATGGCGGATAAGCCGTTTGCGGCGGTTCGTATTCTGCTGGTCGTCTATAACCTTATACCGTTAGGAATCGCGTTTCTGTGTCTGGCGTCCCTGATCGACTCGGTCGGCAAGACGGACTGGGGCAGGTTCTTTGCGCTTGCCGCGGCGCTCTTTGCGAGTTTCGCGCTCACGTTCGTGGCGACGCTCAACAATCATGTGCCGGGGTTTGCGTGCGGAACAATCGCGCTTTGGGCCGGCATGAAGATCCTGCGCGAGGAGAACGTTAAGGGAATCTATTTCGCGCTTGCGGGCTTCTTTGGCGCGTTTTTCGTCGCGTGCGAATTGCCCGCGCTCGCGTTTGCGGGGCTGCTCTGTCTTGCGCTTCTTGTCAAACGCCCGGCAAAGACGCTTTTAATCTCCGTTCCGTGCGGATTAATCGTCGTCGCCGCGTTCTTTGGCACGAATTATATCGCGCATCAGTCGTTCGCGCCCGCCTACGCGCATAAGCGCGACCATATGGAGCTCGCCGCGCGCGCCGAGCAGACGGAGGGCGAATCGGACGCCGCGGAGAAACTCGCGTTTGATCCGAACGATTGGTATTACTACGTTTATTATCCGGCCGGCAAAGCGCGCGAAGCGAAAAACGCGCGGCTCTGCCATTGGGCGAACCGAACGGGCATCGACAAAGGGGAACCGTCGATCGCGCGTTACGCGTTCCATTCGACGGTCGGCTCGCGCGGCGTCTTTTCGCTTGCGCCCATTTGGATCTTCAGTATCTTTGGGGCGTTCGCATTGCTCTTCTGCAAGAGGGCCGACGCGAAAGGACTGCGGATACTCGGCGCCATGACGCTCGTTATGACGGCGGTCTTCTTCGCGTTCTTCCTAACGCGGGATCAGGGCGATCGCAACTACGGCGGCATGTCCTGCTATCCGCGCTGGTTCCTGCCGCTGACGCCGCTCTTTATTCTCGCGCTGGCGCCCGCGGCGGACGCGCTCTCAAAATCGCGTTTCGGCCGCGCGATCGCATGTTTGGCGCTCTTTATCGCCGCGGCGTCCGCGTTCTATCCGACGTGGTCGCCATGGATTTCGCCGTGGCTCTACGACTTCGCCGTCAGCTGCGGATGGATGAAGCCGTATTGAAAGATTGCGAATCTCGTGTAAAACATAACGCGTCAGCAGGGCCGCCGACGGCGCGGCCGAGTTTGCGAAGGATCGCCCGCGAGCGCGGGAACGACGGGAAGAAAGAACGCCCATATGGCGAAGAAACAAGATAAAAAGAAAAAAGAAGACGACGGAATCGAGCGGGTCGTGAGCGAAAACCGAAAAGCTCGGTTCGATTACGATATTCTTGAAACGCTGGAGTGCGGAATCGCGCTCGTTGGAAGCGAAGTCAAGAGTTTGCGCGCCGGGACGATCTCCCTTTCGGAGTCGTACGCGCGCGTTCGGGACAACGAAGTCTTTCTTGTAAACTGCGATATTCCGGAATATATCGACGCGAACCGATTCAATCACCGCCGCAAGCGGGACCGAAAGCTTCTCCTTCACAAGCGAGAAATTCAGCGGTTCGCGAAACGCGCACTTGAAAAAGGACTTACGCTCGTGCCGCTCAAACTCTATTTCCGCGGCGGCCGCGCGAAACTCCTCGTCGGGCTCTGCAAAGGCAAGCAGAACTACGATAAACGTCAGGCGATGAAGAAGCAGGACGTCGAGCGCGGCTTGCGTCAGATGAAAATGCTCCGAAGATAGCCGCCTTATCCGACGGTAACGCTTATGAACGCTCGCTTTGCCGGGCGTTCTTTTTTATAGGAACGCAACGTGACCAAATCTTCTCCGTCCTCTTCTGGCGCGGCGTTTGATTTTCCTCGCGCGCGCGCCGCGCTCCTGAAATGGTTCGACGCGAACGGCCGCGTTTTTCCGTGGCGGAAAGATCCGACGCCTTACCGCGTCTGGATTAGCGAGATCATGCTGCAGCAGACGACGACGCAGACGGTCGTCGGCTACTTTGAACGCTTTATCCGCCGGTTTCCCGACGCCGCGGCGCTCGCGCGCGCCTCGGAAGAAGAGACGCTCAAATATTGGGAAGGGCTCGGCTATTACCGCCGCGCTAAAATGCTGCGCGCCGCCGCGATTGAAATTGCGGCCAAGCATAACGGCGCGTTTCCGTCCGATTACGCGTCGGCGCTCGCGCTGCCGGGAATCGGCCGATACGCCGCGGGCGCGATTCTCTCTTTTGGCTTCGATAAACGTTTTCCCATTCTGGAGGCCAATACGACGCGCCTTCACGCGCGGCTCCTCGGTCTGCGCGCCGAAACGACGCTCGCCGAATCGCAGCGCGTTCTCTGGCAGTTTGCCGAAGATTGGCTTCCGCGCGAAAGCGCGCGCCGCGAACCGAACGTCTATCGCAAACTCAACGGCGCGCTGACCGATCTGGGCCGGCTTGTGTGCTCGCCGGACGAACCGAACTGCGGCGCCTGTCCGCTCGCGAATTGGTGCGAAGCGGAAAGGCTCGGTTTGCAGGCGGTTACGCCCGTGATGAAGAAGAAAGCGGAACCGATCCGGCGAACCGACGCCGCGCTGTGGATTTCACGCGCCGATTTGCCGGGCGCGGCGCGGGTGGCGGAAACGCCGGGCGCCGCGAAAAAGACGGACGCCCGTCAGACCGACGTTTTGCTCGTCCGCCGCTCGCAAGGGGCCCTGTGGGCCGGCCTGTGGGATTTCCCGCGTTTCCCCGTCGCGGAGCCGTTTGCGAACGCCCACGAGCTTTCGCGCGACGCGGCGCTCGCCGATTACCTCCAGTATTTTCTCGAAACGGAGGCGGGCGCGCCCGGCCGCGATTACCGCGCCGGCGCCGTCCTAACGACGGTTCGCCACGCCGTAACGAAATACCGCGTCGCGCTGCGCGTCGCGCGCCTTGCCGGCGCGGCGCCGGCGGTCAACCGCGCGCCGTCCCTGTTCGACGCGCTGGAGTCGGAACCCGCGACGCCGTTCCTCGCGCGTTCGGCGGCGCAAGGTCCGGAAGTCGCGCGGCCGCACGAGGTTCCGCGTCAGGGGGACGAATTGCGCTGGGTCCCGATCGAGTCGCTCGAGTCGCTCCCGCTGAGCTCGCCGGGCCGTCGCGTCGCGCGGTTTATCGCCGGCGCGGTCGGCAAGTAATTGGAGCCTGACGCGATTCTTTTCTTTTTTTCTGTTTTTGTTCCCTCTTTTGTTTGCATCTATTGAGACTCTGTGTTACAATAGGTCGCGTCGCGGTGTTTTTCCGCGCATGTGCGTGTCACATTTCAATTTTGTCAGTTTGAAAGGAAGATAAAATGAGATTTTCTTTGACGACGCTCGTCGCCGCCATATTCCTCTGCGGTACGCTCGCGTTCGCGCAGCAGCCGGGTCCTCGCGCCGGCGGCCCCATGTTCTTCGGCGGAACCGCGCCGGAACCCCTTTTCGGAGCGAACCTTGAAAAAGGCGATTTCCCGGAAGGCGTTTGGTATCTCGACGACGAAGGCTGCCTTTGCGCGAAGAAAGACAACGTAATCTGGACGAAAGACAAGTATTCCGCGTTCGTTTGCTCTTTCGAATTCAATCTTTCGGAACACACCAACGGCGGTTTCCTCATTCAGTGCTCCGACAAGGACAACTGGATTCCGAACACGATTGAAATTCAGCTTCTCGACGACTTTGGTCAAGAGCCGGATTATCACACCTGCGGCGCGTTCTACGGCTTCAAAGCCCCTTCTAAGAACGTTACGAAGAAGCCGGGCGAATGGAACCGTATGGTCGTTATGTGCATGGGCCGTAGTATCATGGTCTTCCTCAACGGCGAATTCATTAACAGTATCAATACGGCCGAATGGACCGACGCCGCGAAGAGCCCGACCGGAACCGATATTGAAGAGAAATTCCGCGGCCGCACGCTCGCCTCTTTTGAACCTTACGGCTATATCGGCTTCCAGGGTCTGCACGGGAACTCTCCCATGAAGATCCGCAACGCGACCATCGCCCCCATGAAGAATCCCGACACGAGCGCTGAAGGCTGGGTCTCCCTCTTCGGCGACAAGCTCGAAAACGCCGAATTCGATCCGGAAGTCTGGTCGATCGACGCGGACGGCGTTCTTCACGCAACGAAAGACGAAGTCATTTGGGCCAAAGAGAAGTATGAAAACTTCATGCTCGACTTCGAATACAACGTTACGGAAAAGGCGAACAGCGGCGTCGTTATTCAGGCGACCGACAAGGCCAACTGGATTCCGAATTCGTTCGAAGTTCAGATCTTCGACTCCTTCGGCCGCGACGTCGATATGAGCGACTGCGGCGCCGTCTACGGCCGCTGCGCGCCGGAATTCAACGCCTGCAAACCGGCCGGCGAATGGAATCACATGACGATTATGGTCATGGGACCGCGTATTTCCGTTATCCTGAACGATCAGCTCATTACGCAAATGGACAAGCGTCAGTGGACGGAAAAAGACAAGAACCCGGACGGCACCAAGCCGTACGACTGGCTCATTAACAAGGCTCCGAGCGAAACGGAAAACGCCGGTTACGTCGGATTCCAAGGTCTGCACGCCGGTCAGCCGGTCGTCTACCGCAACATCAAGATTCGCAAATTCGAATTCCCGCGCCGCGGCCAGCGCCCCGCGCAAGCGAACTGAACTTGCGGAAGTTGGAAATAGGCGCGGCGCCTGAGCGTTTGCGCTAGTTTTCCAACGCTAAAATAGGAGAACGCGCCTCGCGGCGTTTCGCGGGGCGCGTTCTTTTTTGTTTGCCGCGCCGGAAATAAAAAAAGCCCGCAATTCCCAAGGGGGAGAATGCGGACCTCTATATCGCTAACGAACAGAGTTCGTTTGATAGGCGCAAGCCTTAGATCATTCCGCGGCGTCGGCAGCGGCGTCAGCGGCGGCGTCAACAGCGTCGGCGGCGGCGTCAGCAGCGGCGTCGACAGCTTCAGTGGCGGCGTCGGCAGCGGCGTCGACAGCTTCAGCAGCGGCGTCGGCGGCTTCGTCGACAGCTTCAGCGGCAGCTTCGGCGGCAGCCGGAGCGGCGGGGGTTTCGGCCGGTTTATCGGCAGGCTTGCAGCCGAAAGAGCAGAACGTCGCGCAAGCGGCGACGAGCGTCAAAGCGACAAACTTTTTCATGTTTTCATTCCTTTATAAAGCGCTTCTAAATGACGCCGTTCGGGAAACAATCCGAACGGCTTACGAAACAACGTTAACATATTAAAACCAGAAGAGGCAATTCCTCAAGCGCCCTCGCTCTAAAAAACGCCCTTTTTCTTAAAAATCTTCCTAATATTCCGATTACGGAAGAGACGTATTTTTCTAATTAGAAGTTATAGAAAATAAAGGAATTAGAGAAAAGAAAAAATTACGGTAAGGCCTCGTCAGGCGATAGTATTAGCGAAGTTGCGTCGTTTTTATTATTTGGAATCGCCGCAACTCTTTTTATTTAGATAGATGCGCAGAGCGGTTCCGCGCTGCGGCTATCCTCTTTTGAACGGTAAGGAGAGCGCGTAAAAGAGCGCGACGACGAGAATAATCGTCGGTCCGGTCGACGAGTTCAACTGAACGCTCAGCCATATTCCAAGCCACGAACCGACAAAGCATACGGCAATAGCGCACGCGATCATCGACCCAAGCCTTTTGGTAAACCGGCTCGCGATCGCCGCCGGCAGCGTGAGCAGCGCGACGATCATCGCCATACCGACCAGCCGGAGCATAAGAACGACCGTAACGGCGGTCAGCGTGAGCAGAAGCCGGTTCTGACGGCCGACGTTTACCCCGCGCAGCAGCGCGTATTCTTCGTCGAAACAGACCGCTTCAAGCTTTTTGAAGTTGGCAAAGACGGCGGCGAGCACGCACGCGCCCAAAATGGCGGAGACCCACACGTCGCTGCGCGTTACCAGAAGCACGTCGCCGAAAAGATAGGTCGACGCCGACGCGTTGTATCCCTTGACGCGTTCGAGAAAGACTAGCCCGATCGCCATGCCGACGGCCCATACGGCGCCCAGCAGCGTTTCTTCCCGCTCTTTCGCGTGCCGGCGAATCCAGTCGACAAGGAGCGCCGCCAGTACGGCGAAAACGAGCGCCGAGGGGATCGGATTGACGAACTCTCCGAGCTTGGCGCAGACGCGTTCGCCATTCCCTTTGCCGCAGAAGATTTCCGCGATCGCGAGCGTTCCGAACGCTCCGGCCGCGAGCGTCTGCTTGAGCCACAGACCGAACCCGACGCCGCCGAACGCGCAGTGGGAAATCGCGCCCGACAGATAGCC
This sequence comes from uncultured Planctomycetota bacterium, assembly GCA_902786505.1. GTDB lineage: Bacteria > Planctomycetota > Planctomycetia > Pirellulales > Thermoguttaceae > RUG369. The sequence continues at coordinate 84,349 of CADACS010000002.1, forward strand.
GATGCGGCGCGCGACGACGAACGCCCCGACGACGCCGAACGTTACGCTGGAAAGCGCGCTCAACAGATAGACGTTTTGCAGAAATTCGGGCATGGGTTAGGAACGCGGCGGACGGACAAAGGAGCAAGACGCGGGGGATAGAAAAACGGGAGCGCAGCGAAACGCAAACGCGGTCGCAAAACACTCCCGTTTCTTATTGTCTCAAATCGCTCGAGCCTTACGGTTTCGAACGACCGATTCGGCGAATCAAATCGCCGTCAAATCACATATTGCCCATGCGGTAGATGAGGTCGGCGGCGCGGTTGCTGTAACCCATTTCGTTGTCGTACCAGGACAGGATCTTGACCATGTTGCCGCCCATGACCATCGTCCATTCGGGGACGAAGATGGAGCTGTAGGTCTGACCGACGACGTCGGCGAGGACGATCGGGTCTTCTTCGTACGCGAGGATGCCCTTCATCTTTTCGGTTTCGGACGCGGCCTTAACGGCGGCGTTGACTTCCTCAACGGTGACGTCTTTGGCGACTTCGACGACGAGGTCGACGATGGAGCCGGTCGGGGTCGGGACGCGGAGGGAGATACCGGTCAGCTTGCCGTTGACGGAGGGGATAACGAGCCCGACCGCTTTCGCGGCGCCGGTCGTCGTCGGGATGATATTGACGGAAGCGGCGCGGCCGCGATAGATGTTCTTATAGGGCTTGTCGAGCGTGACCTGGTCGTTCGTGAAGGAGTGGACCGTGGTCATGAGGCCTTTGACGATGCCGAAGCTGTCGTTGAGGACCTTGGCGACCGGCGCGAGGCAGTTGGTCGTGCAGGACGCGTTGGAGACGTATTTCTTATCGGGGGTCAGTTCTTCGTCGTTGACGCCGAGAACGCACGTGAAGACGTTGTCGCCCTTAGCGGGAGCGGAGATGACGACCTTGTCGACGTCGTGGCTGTCGTAACCTTCTTTGTCGCCGGACGCGGGAGCGGTGAAGAAACCGGTCGATTCGAGGACGATCGTCGCGCCGAGCTTTTTCCACGGAATGCAGGAGGGCTTGGTTTCCTTGCTGACGGGGATCTTTTTGCCGTTGACGATGAGGTTGTTTTCATCGTATTCGACTTTGCCGTCGAAGCGACCTTGCGAGGAGTCGTACTTCAGAAGGAGCGCCAGGGTTTTCGTGTCGGTGAGGTCGTTGATGCCGACGACGTCATACTTTTCAGGGGCTTTCGCCATTTGACGGAAGACGATACGACCGATACGACCGAAACCATTAATACCAACTTTAACAGCAGCCACAGTAAATCTCCTTGACAGTTGTTCTGTAACCATATTCGGAAACCGTCTTTCGCGCCGAGCGGGCAAATCGCCGCGCCTGACTCGCGAAAGATCGAAATACTCTTTTCGTCAAATAGCTCGAGCGGACGCGCGCGTCCGTACAAGAAGTATCTGATAAAAATTTGAGTTTATTATAAAGTTGCGACCGTTCCCGACAAGCCCCCGGCAAGCCGTTTTCACGATAAATTTCGATATTCTTGCAGTTGAAACGCAACTGAATTACCCACAGTTAAGAAACTGTGTATTTTAACTTTCCTTTTCTCACACCACGCGTAGCGGATCGCTTTCTTTCGCGCTGGCGACGGCGGTCAGCTCAGGGAATTTTCTGGCGATACGGTCGGCGAGAATACACGCGGAGAAACGTTCGGTCGCGTAATGGCCCGCAAGAACGAGGCCCAGGTTTTTCGCGCGCGCTTCGAGGCACGCGTGGAACCGCGCTTCTCCGAGCAGCATGGCGTCGGCGCCTTCTTTTACCGCCTGATCGATAAAGTCGTCGGCGGCGCCGCATCCGATCGCGACGCTGCGTATGAGTTTGTCGTCGTCGCCGACCGCGAGGAGGCGTTCGATTTGGAGCATGTTTTTAACTTGGGCGACGAGTTCGGAAAACTTCTTCGGCTTAGCGAATCTGCCGATGCGGCCCGTTCCGAGCGTGGGCCCGGCCGCCTCTTCGTCGGGCGCGAGGGCTCCGAACTTTTTGCCCGGCTTTTTGTCTTTTCCTTCGGGCCGCGGCGCGTCGAATTCGCGCGCGATCTCCTGCGCGTCGATCGGATCGAGCCCGTCGAGCATTTCGCGCGTCGCGACGAGTTTGCCCGGATAGAGCGGTTTGACGTCGACGAGTTCAAGCCCTTCGGCAAGCTGGCGGTTGACGCCGAAGAAGGCGGAATCGTGCGCGGTGTGCGGGCTGTATACGGCAATTCCAGCTCTTGCGAGTTTGAGGAGCAGTTCTCCGGCCGTGTCGTCGGACGTCCATTTTTTTTCGGCGCGGAACGGGAAGGGATGATGCGAGACAATACAGTCGGCGTCGAGCTCGATCGCTTCGTCGGCGACGGCGGCGGCGACCGTAAGACAGGTTAAGACTTTTTTGACCTTCTGCCGTCGGTCTCCAAGCGTCAGACCGACGTTGTCCCAATCTTCGGCGAGTTCGAGCGGGAAAATCTTTTCCAGAAAATTGATCAGCGTCTGAAGTTGCATGCAAAGCTCCCTGTGAAAATCTAAAGGGCCGCGTCCGGCGAAATTGCGCGCGCCTTGCCCTTGCCGGAAAGGCCGTTCGCGTCCCCCTTTACATCGTTCGCACGCCGTATTATACTAAAAATTGCGGGGTATGCACAGTAGCGCGCCGTATTTTCTTATAGGCGTCTATCATACCGGCGGTTAGGAAAGGCCCGCGTTCGTTTTCGGCGGTCGTCAGTCATGCGGAAAGTTTTGCGGTTAAGTTCAAACGGCTCGAGGCGCGCTTGGGGATTCTTCGGCGCGCTCGCTCTGTTTGCGTTTCTTGCCGCCGGCGCGTTGGATTCGTTCTATTGGAGTTCGCGGCTGAAGCCGGAAGCGGTCGAGCGCGCGCTTGCGCGTTATGAGAAGACCGGAGAAGCGCGGCCCGTCGCATACGCCGCGAATTTGTCCGACGCTAATTTCAAAGACCGAATGCTCGCGGCCGCCGACGAATATCTTCGCTCGACCGACCGGGGCGCGGCGGCGGAAAAGGCGGTCGACGACGGACTGGCGTTTTGGGGCGTCGGCGAAAACGTCGGCGTGGGCGCGGCGTTCGACTTTGCCAAGCTCCGGACCGCCGACGCTCAGGCGTCTTTTGAGGCCGCCGAGGCGTTTGCCGAACTTGACGCGAGTCCGCAAGACGAGCCGGACGGGGGACTGGACGCGGCGCTCGCCTTTTTGAGCGAGCTTGACCCGGATTTAGACGGCGGCCGCTCCGGCGCCGCGGAAGCGCTCGCGTGGTCGTTTGCGCCGGAGTCGTGCAACCCGCTCGATTCGTTTGGCGCCGTAAAGCGCGACGATTTCGGCCCGTCCGCCGTTGTGGAAGCGGCCGGCCGCGCGTTCAGCGCGTCCGCGAGACTCTTCTTTCTTCTAACGCTTGGCGGTCTGCTCGGCGGCTTGCGCGGCGAAACGCCCGTCGACTCCGTCTTTGGACTTGCCCGCGCCGCGCGCGCTCTGCGCGCCCTCCTTGACCGCGCGTCGTCGCCGTTACGGCTGACGGAACCTTTCGCGTTCTTCCGTTTCTTATTCTCTTCTTCGCGTTTTCGCGCCAGTTTTCCCGCCGCGGTTTCGTCGACCCGTCTTCTCATTTGATTTCCGTTTCGCGGTTATGACGACGCCCCGTTTACGCCGGAATAAAGTCCGGCCGCGCGAGGATTCTTTTTCTAACTGAATACGCGAAACAGAAAATGAAATATCATGAACCAAAGTCCGCGTTCACGCTTGTCGAACTGCTTGTCGTGATCGCGATTATCGGAATTTTAATAGGGCTCCTTTTGCCGGCCGTTCAGGCGGCGCGCGAGGCGGCCCGACGGATGCAGTGCTCTAATAACGTTAAGCAGTGGGGACTTGCGCTCGCGAACTACGCGGACGCGTCGAACGGTTTCCCGCAGTTTACCAGCTGGGGCAAAAGCTCGAGCTCCGGCGCGTCCGGACTCGATACGGGCTACTCGATTCACGCGCGCGTTCTGCCGTATATCGAACAGGGCGCGTTCATGCAGGGCGTCGACTTTGGCGATTACGACCGGTTTCGCCTCTGGGCGAATAAGACGGCGCTAAACGAGGCGATCTACGACAAATGCGGTTTTCCGTGTCCGACGCTCTGGTGCCCGAGCGAAGATCAGGAGAAGCGCGCGCTCCAGCCGCGCAACGAAGGTCTTTACGCCAACAACGTCAACTACGTCTTCTGTACGGGCTCCGGCGTCGGGGAAGGGAACAATCTCAATAACCGCAAGAACGACGGCGCGTTCCGGTTCGTTCAGACGGGCTACGCGACGCTTGTCGACGGAACGTCCAATACGATGGTCGTATCCGAAGCGCGCATGCAGGCCGCGGCGTTTTCCGACTCTGACGCGTCGATGGACCGCATGAGCGTGCTCGGTGAGGGGACGTATCAGAACTATATCGACCCCGATCTCGAGAGCCTGAAGCCGCTGGCGTCCCTTACGCATCGCTGTTCCCCGTGGATCGCCGGCCGCCATTACGCGACGGGCTACTCCGCGTACTCGCCTCCGAACGCCAAAGTTCCCGGCGTTTGGCTTCGCGGAACGGAGCTTATCTTTGAAGGGGCGGCGTCGAATCACGCTGGCGTCGTCGTTACGGGATTCGCCGACGGGAGCGTTCGCAATATATCCGACTCGGTCGCGCTCGGCGTATGGCGCGCCTGCGCGACGTGCGCGGGCGGCGAGTCCCCGGCGGCTATGTGAATTATTTAACGCGGGAAGACCGCGAACCGCCCGGCGGCGAGGCCGCCGGAATAAAAGAGAAAGATTATATCATGAAATTGAATCGACATATCTTCAAGAGCTGCTTACTCTTTACGATAACCTCCCTGTCATTCACGGCCGCGTTTGCGCAGCGGCCAAACGACAACCCCAGGGAGGGGGATAGAGGACCGAGCGCAGCCGCGGGCCAGACGGGCGGCGCACGTTCGGAAACGCTGCTCGATCTCTATCGCGACGAAGACGGCGCCGTCGAAATAACCAAGATACCGTCTCATATCCTTTCGGAACGGTTTGCCGCGGCGCTCGAAGCGGCGGACAAAAATAAAGACGGGCGGCTCGACGCCGCGGAAGAGCGCGCGCTCTTTGAAGCGATTGGCGGCGGACGCGGCGGGCGGTTTTCCGACGGCCGTCGGCCCGACATGCCCCGAGGCGGCGAAGGAACGCGCGGCGGCGGGCCGCAGATTCCCGCCCCTCGCGCCATGGCGAAAAAGCGAACGGCGCTTTCAGAAGCCGAAAAGAGCGATCTCGAAGGATTGCGTCGGCAGATGATTCAGGACGGCGTGGCGTTTCTGGCGTCGCGTCAGAGCGAGTCGGGCTCGTTCTCTGAGTCTCCGCGCGTCGGAATCGGTCCGACGCTTATCGCCGCAATGGGGCTCCTGCGCGCGGGCGTGAACCTGGACGAGCCCGTCCTCGCGAAGACGATGAAATTCCTCGAGAAATCCGTGCACGAAGACGGCGGCGTCTATTCGGACGGCATGCATCTTTCGACCTACGAATCGTGTATCGGGCTCGTGTGCTTTATGCTCGCGAACGAACGCGCCGGGGACGGACGGTACGACGAAATCATTAAGAACGCGGAAAAGTTTGTGCGCAGCTCGCAATTCAATTCGGCGAACGGAGTTACGAAAAACGACGAATACTTCGGCGGGGTCGGCTACGGCGCCGACAGTATGACGCGGCCCGACCTTTCAAACACGCAGTTCTTTATTGAAGCGCTGCGCGAAGTCGGCGCGGGAGAAGACGATCCGGCGATTCAGGACGCGCTTGTTTTCGTCTCCCGGTGTCAGAATCTGGAATCGACCGACTCGGTCGGACTCGGATCCGGCAAGTCCGGCGCGAAAACGACGAACGACGGCGGGTTTATCTATACGTTCGTTTCGGAGCAGGAGAATCCCGCCGGACAGGAAGTCAGCGGCGGCCTGCGCAGCTACGGAAGCATGACGTACGCGGGGCTCAAGAGCCTCATTTACGCCGGACTGGACGCGAACGACCCGCGCGTCGAGGCGGCGACCAACTGGATTCGAGACAACTATACGCTCGAGCAGAATCCCGGTCTGGGCAAACGCGGGCTATACTATTACTATCACACGCTCTCCAAATGCCTTAATGTAATCGGCGATCCGACCTTTACCGACAAAGAGGGCGTGAAACGCGACTGGCGCGCCGAGCTCGTCGAGACGCTGGCGCTCGCGGAAAACGAAGACGGCTCGTGGGCGAACGACGACCGAATGTGGTTCGAAACGGATCCGAGCCTTGTTACGGGGTACGTCCTTACCGTTCTTTCCTATTGCGAGAAACAGTAAACGGAGACGAAACATGACGGAGAATAACTCGACGCTTGCCGTCAAAGCGACTGATCTTACGAAGAAGTATACGCGCGGCGATTCGGAATTCGACGCGGTCTCGCACGTGAACTTAGAGGTTCCCAAGGGCGATTTCGTCGCGATTATGGGCGCGTCCGGATCCGGCAAGAGCACGGCGCTTCATCTCATAGCCGGTTTGGCGCGGCCGACGTCGGGTGAAATCGAAATTGAGGGCAAAGCAATCTCGAAGATGAGCGACCGCGAACTGACGGTCTTTCGCCGCCGGCGCATGGGAATTGTCTTCCAGAGCTACAACCTCATACCGCACCTGACCGCGGAAGAGAATATTCTCTTTCCGCTGCGCGCGGACGGCCGCACGGTCGACGCGGCCCTGCTCGAACGGCTGCGCGCCTTCTGGGAAGAGCTCGATCTGACAAATCAGCTGTCGCAGTATCCGGACGCGCTTTCCGGCGGCCAGCAGCAGCGCGTGGCGCTTGCGCGCGCGCTGTGCGCCGAGCCCGTCGCCCTGCTTGCCGACGAGCCGACCGGGAATCTCGATTGGACGAGCAGTCAGAACATATGCCGCGTTCTCGATAAGCTCAATAAGGAGGAAGAGCGCACGATTCTGCTGGTAACGCACGAGCCCGCGGTCGCCGTATGGGCGAAACGGATCGTCGTGCTGCGCGACGGCAAGATCGCGGGCGAATTCGCGACGCGCGAATTCCGCGACGCGGCGGAACTTGCGGCGCGTTATCAGGAGATCGCGCGCGCTTCGGCAAGCCGCTGACCGGAAAGGAGAACGAATCATGAAATTCGTATGGAAGATAGTCCTTTCGCGCATGAAGCGGCAGAAGACGCGGCTGCTCTTTGTCTTATTGGCGATCGCCGCGTCCTCGTGTTTGATCGTGTGGACGGTCGGCGGTTTTCAGGCGATCTTTATCGACTCCGCGACTCAGGACCTCGACTACCTTGGCCGGTACGATCTGCGCATAGCGGCCGACGCGTCGGGCGGCTTGGGCGGCGGAGGCGGATTCGGCGGGCCGTTCGCGTCGCGCGAGAAATCGCCGCATGCAGAATCGGGCGCGAAGGACGCCGAGAAGCGCGGCGGCGAGAAGCCGGACGCGAAGTCTGACGCGCAAACGGCCGCGGAACGTGGCGGCGCGAATCCCGGCGCGCGCGGCGGTCGGGCCGGACGCGGCGGGCCGGGCGGTCGCGGAGAACCCCAGATTGAATTTTCAGAGAAGCTTGTCTCGGATCTGCGCGCCGACGGGGACGTCGAAATTTGCGACGAGACGGCGCCGCTGCGAATGTTCGTCTATTCGCCGGGCATGGAACGCTTTATTCTTCAGGACGCCGATCCCGAAGACGAGGGCGATAAGCCGACGCTCAAACGCCTGCTCGATCTTTCGGACGGGCAGCTCGCCGAAGTAGGGGACGCGCCCGAAGGAATCGATCCGGAATTGCACCGCAAAGCGTTTGGCGCGTATCGCGCGACGATGGGGACCCCCATGGGAATGGGCGTGCCGTTTCAGGCGACGACCGCGTCCGAGGCTCCGTACGAACTCAAAGAAGGACGCTGGTTTCAGGCGGCGGCGAACGGCGAGCCCGCGCCCCGCGAGGCGGTCATGACGACGCGCGGAAACATGCTGTATAAAGCGAAAGTCGGCGATTCGATCCTCCTTATCGACCGACCGTCCCTCATAGGAACGACGACCGAATATCAGCTCAAAGTCGTCGGCGTCGTCGACGACCCGGAGTCCGACGGATTTTATATCTCACGCAGTCTCGCGAACGAGATTTCCACTCACGCCGCGGTCAAAACGGGCGCCGTCTATCTGAAGCTGCGCGGCGATCCGAACGCGTTTCGCGAACGTTGGAACGCGCGGCTCGCGAAAGAAGTTCCGAACGCGAAAAGCGAGACGGAAAAGGAAATCGCCGACCGGAAGACGGCGGCTTTGCGCGATAACGAGACGTTCAAATATCAAGCGGCGAGCGGCGCGCTCCTTGCCGCGCTCGCCGCGCTGCTGATCGTCTTTACCGCGCTCAATATGAGCGTCGACGAAGAGAAGCGGCTCATAGCGTTCTATCGGATTTCCGGTCTTACGCGGCTCCAAGTCGGCCTGTCTGTTCTCTTTGAAGCGGTCGTTCTCGCGGCGCCGGGCTGGATTCTGGGCATGGGAATAGGATGGCTGCTCGTCCTGTGGAGCTCCGGCAAGGCGACCGGCTTGAATCCCAAGACGGTGAACTTTTCATTCTGGTGCACGTTTATCGGGACGGTTTTAGCCGCGCTGTATCCGATGTTCCGAAGCGCGCGCGTCAAACCGCTCGACGCGATGGGAACGCCCGAACGGCGGTTCCTGACCGGCAAACGCCGGCGCCGTCAGACGGCGCGGTTCGTTGTCGCGGCGCTCGCGGGCCTCGCGGCGATCGGCGCCGACCTGTACATAATCTACAATCTTCCGGGCGATTCCGCGCGCCGCGCCGCGATGCATTCCGGCGTCGGCGTTATGCTCCTTGCCGCGGGCGTCGTCTGTATTCTTCCGCTTGCGATCCGCATAGCGGAATTTGTTCTGCTGCCCGTTCTGGCGTTTCTTTTCCGGTTCGATTACCGCATGCTTCGCCATGAATTTTCGGGCAACGCGGGCCGGGTCGCGGCGGTCGCCGTCGCGCTTAGCGTCGGGGGCGGGCTGTACGTAACGATGCAGATTTGGGGCTATTCGATGCTCGATCCGTTCCTTCCGGGCCGTCGCGCGCCCGACGCGTTTGTGGCGTTTTTGCCGAACGGACTGCGGCCGGAGCTCGTCGACGAACTCAAACGCGCGTCCTTTGTCGATCCCGAGCGGTTTGTTCCCATCGCGATCGAGCAGGCCGCGTTTGCCGAAGAGACCGTTCCGGACAATCCGTTCAAGCGACAGTTTGCGAACGTCGTCTTTTTTGGCGTCGACGTAGAAAAAGCGTTTGAAGGAAAGACTCCGCTCGTCGGATTCCGATTTCGGCAAGGGAATCCGAAAGAAGCGTTCCGCGCTATGAAGAGCGGCCGCGGCGTGATCGTAACCGATTCGCTTTCCGTCGATTACGCGCTCAATGTGGGCGATACGCTCAAGACTGTTCATCCGCGGGACGAGAAGCGCGTTTTAGAGTATCCGATCGTCGGCGTCGTGTCGTTCCCCGGCTGGCAATGGCTCTCGAAGACGGGCGGCGTTCGGCGCAACTTTGGCCGATCGGGCGGAATTGTTTTTGCGCGCGAAGACGTCGTCGCAGACGACTATCAGATCGAGCGGCGTTCCTATTTCTGGTTCGACGCGAAAAACGGCGAGAGCGTCGATTACGGCTCTGCGGAATACGCGTGCGACTACTTGGCGCGCAAGAACCTGCTCCTGGACTGCCAGGAGGGAACGGGAGCCGTTTTGCCCGGCGCGCTCACGGCTTACGCGAAACTTTCGACGCGCGAATCGCTTACGGAGTCGATAACGCGGCGCGCCGATTCGGTGATCTGGGGACTGAGCAAAACGCCGCTGATTACCCTAATGATCGCGGCAATCGCCGTTATCGGCGCGATCGCGAACTCGATCCGCGCGCGGCGCTGGCAGTACGGCGTTATGAGGGCGGTCGGAACGACGCGCGGAACGATTATTCGCGCGGTTCTTGCCGAAGCGGTCCTAATCGGAACCGTCGCGGCGTTTGCGAGCTTTATCTTTGGCTTTCTTGCCGCTCAAGGCGCGCTGAAACTCGGGCAGAGCATGTTTGGATCGTTAGATCCGCCTCTCATTTTGCCCTTCAAACGGCTCGCGTTTGGATTAGGCTTGACGGTCGCGCTGTGTCTTGTCGCGGCGCTCGGGCCCGCGATCAAAATAGGCCGGGCCGAAACGCTCAAACTGCTGCAGAGCGGCCGCGCGCCGGAATGACGCCGCGCGAAGCGGTTCGCCGGAATAAAAAACGCGCCGAACGCAGGTAGTTGCGTCCGGCGCGTTTTGCCGTCCGTTTTACGGCGGGGATTTCGCGCTATTTCTCAGCGTTTTCCTCGTCCGACGGGGTTTCGCCGGCAGGTTTGGCCGCCTCCGTATCGACGACGGGCGCGTCGGCCATTTTCTCTTCCGCGGCGGAAAGTTTCGCGAGCACGTCGGGGAATTCGACCCCGCCGATCTCCTTCATGACTTCCAGCATCGGAGGCAGCGTTTGCGCCATATTGCGCAGCCAGTTGGCGGTCGCCGTGCCGCCCTTTCCAGTTCCGTTCGAGCCGTCCCACACGACGACCTTGTCGAATTTAATCGAGGAGATCGCCTGCGCGGACGCCGCGACGAGTTCGTCGAAGTGATCGAGCATGAGCATCTGGAACGCTTCTTTCGCTCCGCCGCACGCCTGAACGATCGCCTGGAGACCTTCGCCCTTCTTTTTGAGAATTTCGAACTGGCCGCGCGCTTCCGCTTCCAACTTCGCGTAAATAGCGGCCGCCTCGCCTTCCGCCTCGATGCGCTTCTGTTCCGCGAGCGCTTCCGCTTCGACGATAACCTTTGCCTTTTCCGCCTTAGCGGGCGCCTCGAGTTCGGCGCGGCGTTCCGCTTCGACGCGTTCCGCGCGCGCGATCGCGGCGACCGCCTGCGCTTTGTGTTCCGCTTCCGCGACGGACGCGTCCGCCTGACGTTTGCGCGTCTCGCTCATCTGGAAAGCTTCCGCCTTTTTAATGAGGAGTTCCGCGTTCGAGTCGACGACGACCGCCTGCGCGATATTTTCCCCTTTGACCGCTTCCGCGTTCGCGTTCGCGAGTCGAACGCGCATGTCGCGTTCCGCGTCTTTAATCTGGGCGTCTTTTTCGTATTCCGCGGACTGCTGACCGACGAGCTTAACGCGCTCGAGATCGGCGAGTCGAACGGCCTGTTCCTGTTCGATTTCCGCCGTCTTAACGATCTGCTGTCTGTCCGCTTCGCGGGTGCCGATCGCCTGTTCCTTTTTGGCGTTGGCGACCTGAATCGCCTTGTCTTTTTCCGCGTCGGCGACGCGGGTCTCGCCCATACGCTCGTTGTCGGCGACGTCGCCGCGCGCCTTCTGAATCGCTTCGGACGCCGCTTTTTGGCCGATCGCTTCGATGTAGCCCGACTCGTCCGTGATGTCCGTGACGTTGACGTTGATGAGAACGAGGCCGAGTTTGCGAAGTTCCGGTTCGAGGGACGCTTGGATATTAGTGAGGAACGCTTCGCGGTCGCGGTTGATTTCGTCGATCTTCATGGACGCGATTACCTGACGGAGCTGACCGAAGATGACGTCTTCCGCCTGCTTCGCAATCGCCTGCTTGGGCATGCCGAGGAGGCGAATCGCCGCGTTCTGCATGAGTTCGGGCGTCGTGCCGATCGCGATAGAGAAGACGCTCGGCACGTTGACGCGGATATTCTCCATAGAGAGCGCGCCGCGGAGCGGAATTTCGATCTGCATCGGCTCGAGGCTCAGGAACGCGTAATCCTGAAAGAGCGGAACGATAAATTTCGCGCCGCCGTGGATACAGAGCGCGGACGATTTGCTCGCCGACCGGCCGAAAATCACCATGATTTTGTTGCTCGGGCATCTCTTATAGCGCGCGCTGAAGAGAATGAGCGTCCCAAATACGATGAAAGCGGCGAGAACTGCCGTTATGGCAAGAAAACTGGCCGTGTCCGCGCCGAAGAGCGGAGAGAGCGATAAAATTGAAAACGTCATTTTAGTGTTCCTCTATATGAACGTGCGCCTATGGGAATAGCCGTATCTTTGTTGAGTTGTCCGGCGGACGAAACGAGAGCGCCGATTAATCTTTTTTATCTTGTATGAATAGATAATACATTAAAAATAAATAAAAAATAGTATATGGGGAGAATTTGTCGAAAATAACGAGAGACTTTGTCTGAAAGAAATTGAGAAAATTTTGGAAATAACCCTAAAGTTTTTTAAAAACGAGGTGAAATTTGCATAACAGGAGGTAAGGAAAGCGCAGCGCTAACCGATGTGAACTGCGCGTTAAAAAAAGGAGTTTTACCATGGAAAAAGAACGAGAAGAATCCCAACTGACCCTGACGGACGTTTTTTGGGGAATCGGCGCGGCGGTTCTGGCGGCGGCGACGATCCCGTTTTTCGTCGCGCTCGCGATGCTGACGCTTCCGCTGCTGCTCGTCGCCGGGGCCGCGACGTATCTCGCCGCGTCCTACGTCGCGCGGAAGATTTCCGACGCTGTGGAAGACGCGGCCGATTCGGCGGAACCGGAAACGATCGACGTTTACTTCGTCAAATGACGCGCTGACTCGACAGGGCGCGCACGTCTTATGTTGGAGCGCTTTTTCTTGAAATTTTGTAAATAACGGTTGTTTTCTCTCTTTTGTTTGCACGGAATAATCAGTAGAATCAAAGCGTGCAGGAGCGCCGCGGCGTGGCGGCGCTTTGTCGACAGACGCGTTAAGCGTTTAGGGAGGAAATGTAACTATGTTGTTAATCGTACTTTCAGTTGTTGCGGTCGCGCTGGTCGCTCTGAATTGTTTCTACAACGTGGGCGGCTTGCTTTGTTACGTTTGGTCGGGCTCTTCCAATCGCTATATCAAAGACGATTCCTCTAAGCTCTGCATTCGCCGTTACGAAGAAGAGAACTACGTCTTTGAAGACTCCGACTTCGACAAATGATTTTTTGCGCCGACGTTCTCGTCGTTGCACGCTGAAGTTTCCCACAAATAACGCTCCGCCGCGCCTTGCCGCATGATTGTTCGCGGCGCCCGGACGGTCGGAATCGCGGAGAACGCCAATGCCAATGGAACAGTTCTTTTTATTTTGCGCTATCTTCGGGGGCGCTTTTGTCGTCGTTCAGACGACCATGACGCTCTTGGGCGTAGGGGGCCACGACATGGACGGCGCCGGTTCGACCGACGTCGATCTTGACGGCGTCGCCGACGACGGATCCGCGGAGGACGCGAGTTCCGATCACAGCGGCAGCGCTTTTCTTCACGCGTTTTCCGTGCGTTCTCTTTCCGCGGGAATCGCGTTTTTCGGCCTTGGCGGCATGATCGCCCTTTCGTTGGATCAGTCGCCGGCCGTCGCGGTCGTCGTTGGGTTCGTTTGCGGCCTGATCGCCACGTACGCCGTCTTTCATCTCATGCGTATGCTCTCGAAGTTCAATCAAGACGGTTCGGTTCGGACGTCCCTTGCCGTCGGCTCGACGGGCACGGTCTATCTTCGAATTCCGGCCAAACGCGCGGGCGTCGGAAAAGTTTCTATCGTTCAGCAGGAGCGCATTTTAGAGTATGACGCGGTAACCGACGCGGACGAAGAACTTAAATCGGGAACCCCGATTGTCGTCGTCGAAGTGTTGACGCCGTCGCAGCTTCTCGTCGCGAAACAGAACGGTTCCGCCGGACCGCAGGCGTGAGCCTTTGAATTATTCCGGCGTCGTCGTATACGCCCAAACGTCGGTCGAATTCCCCGCAAGCAGGGGCGTTCGGCAGAGCGTTTGGGCTCTTTTTTTTCTTGAAATTATCAAACGGCGCTCTTGGGCGCTTGCGTCTGCCCCTCCCATTAGGTATCATTAGCGAAAACGCGCGAATTAGCGAGTTTTTGCGCGTATTGCAACCTTTTTAAAATCGAAATAAAAACGGCGCGCGGCGTTGACGCGTTTGCGCGGAACCGAGAATATATCGTTATGAACGGCGAACATAAAATTAAACGAAAACCTGAAAGACAGGGATTACTGAAAGACTATTCGGTAATCCTGGGCGCCATGGTCGTGATTTTGGCCGGGATTCACAGCGCGCGCGGCGTGCTTGGTCCGCTCTTTCTCGCGACGTTCTTTGCGGCGCTTCTGAACACGCCGGTCAATTGGCTCAAAGACCGCGGCTTTAAGCAGTGGTTGGCGCTGACGATCGTCATTATTGGCGTCGCCGTCGTCGGCTTGAGTTCCATGACGATCATAGGAACGCAGATTGCGCAGTTCGCGAGAAATATTCCGGAGTATCGCGACCGATTCAACGAGACGCTCGAAGGCTATAATCTCGACGCTGGCGAAATCTTTCCGTTTTTGAAGTCGGACGACGAAAAAGAGAAAGAGAAACCGGCCGAGGAAGAAGAAGCGAAAGAGGCGTATCTCAACGAGTTGCGTTGGCGCGACGAATACGAACGCTCAAAGAACGCCGACGCCGACGTCGCAAAGAAATCCAAGTCGGACTCGGAACAAAAGAGCCCGAACGGAGGCGAAAAGCCGCGGGGAAATCTGTCCGAATCGGAACGCGCGGGTCTGAACGCGGCGACGATTATGCCCGTCTCTCTGACGACCGACGAGCTGTTTCCGGATATGGAGACGGCGATTCAGTCGTCCGAACTCCCTCAAAACGAAGCCGCGCAGCCGCAGCAGCGGCCTGTTCCGCGCGATCCGCTGCCGACCGCGGCCGCTCAGGAGCTCGCTCCCGACGGCAGTGAAGGATTGATTCCCGGCGATCCGCCCGCGTTTCGGTCGCACGACGACGAGGTCGTCAAAGACGTAGAGAACGCGCTCGCCGAGACGTTCAACGTCGACGCCGCCAACGGGTCCGGCGCGGCCGAGAAGAGCGCCGACGAAGAAGAGGCTTTGCCCGAAGGGTTTGAGACCGACTCTTGGCGTTTTCTTCCGCAGCCTCAAACGGCGGTGAGCGCGGTGGGCGCCAGTTCTCAGGAGCTTTTCCGCTTCCTGCGCGGGCTTGCCGGCGAACTGAGCTACTTTGGCAGCAACGCGTTTTTAATTACGCTGCTGGTCATTTTCATGCTGTGCGAAACGGCGAAAATACCGCGTAAATTAGTCGCCGCGCTTGGACGTAAACGCTTTACGAACAGTCATATCGAGAGCGTAATCGACGATATTCGCAGTTACATGGTTATTAAGACGATGATGAGCTGCCTCGTCGGGACGTTTGTCGCGGTTTTGTGCATGGTTACGCAGGTTCAATACGCTATCCTGTGGGGGTTTGTCGCCTTCCTTTTGAACTACATACCGAATATCGGTTCTGTAGCCGCGGCGATTCCTCCGATCGTTTTGGCGACGATCGATCGCGGGCTTTTCATTGGGTGCGTCGACGCGGCGTTCCTCGTCCTGATCAACTGTATAGTCGGGTACGTGCTGGAACCGAGACTGTTGGGCGACGGACTCGATCTTTCCCCGTTGATCGTTTTGATCTCGTTGATCTTTTTCGGATGGCTGCTCGGCCCGGTTGGAATGTTCCTTGCGCCCCCGTTGGCCGTTATTATGAAGATTATCTTTCAGGCGTTTCCGGAGACGCGGTGGATTGCGGCCCTCATGGCGAACAAACCGCCGAAAGACGTTGTGGAGGACGAGTCGGAAGAGATTTCGGCCGAAGCGTAACGCGCCGGGAACGGGATTAAAGTTTGCTTGATCCCGACGTTCTGAATTTGCGGGTTCGTTTTAGAAAAAAAGAGAATAAAAAACGGCTTGTCGCCCTCCAGAAATCCTGGCACGGTTCTCGGCTTGGAACCTTCGGTAGTTTTACAGCCGGTAAACGCCAAGAGAGCCGAGCCAAGCGCAACGGAACAACAAACGACGGCGAGGCGCTTAATCGCGTTGCGCCGAGATTCGTCCGCCCCGACGCTGTTGGCGTGATTGGAACGCGTTTGGGCTGATTGAATACGCATGATTTCGTCCTTTGTTAAAACGTTGAAATAACGGATTTCGACTTCCGGCGCGCGCCGCCGGCGCGTTGACGGGCCGAATAATCGGAAGATACAAAAAAACCGCTTGTCTTAGAATATCGGTTTTTTTGGCCGTTTGCTTAACAGAGTTACTTGATTTCGTCGGCAAAAGCTGACTTTCATTATTTATTGCGCCGCCCCGCGCGGTTCAATATTTTAAATCGGGAGACATATACAAGATGAGTAAAGTTGAACAGGCTTACGCGCTCGCAAAAGAACGTTACGCGGAACTCGGCGTCGATACCGACGCGGCGATAGCGAAGATCGAAAAGACGCCCATTTCGCTGCACTGCTGGCAGGGCGACGACGTCGCGGGTTTTGAAGCGACGGGCGAAGCGCTTAGCGGCGGTATTCTCTCAACGGGCAACTATCCCGGCAAAGCGCGCACGCCTGCGGAACTCCGTCAAGACGCGGAAAAGGCGTTCTCGCTCATTCCGGGCAAGCTCCGCTTCAATCTTCACGCGATCTATCTTGAAAACGGCGGCAAGAAAGTCGACCGCGACGAAATCGAACCTTGCCATTTCCAGGGCTGGGTCGACTGGGCTAAGAAGCTCGGAATTGGGCTCGACTTCAATCCGACGTTCTTCTCGCATCCGAAAGCGGCCGACGGCCTGACCCTTTCGCACCCGAAGAAGGAAATCCGCGATTTCTGGATTGAACACGACAAGCGCTGCCGCGCTATCGCGAACTTCATGGGCGAACAGCTTGGAACCGAGTGCGTCGTCAACCATTGGACTCCGGACGGAATCAAAGACACGCCGGTCGACCGTCTCGCGCCGCGCCAGCGTCTCGCCGCCTCGTACGACGAAATCTTCTCCGTTAAATACGACAAGAAAAATATCCGCGACGGCGTCGAAAGCAAACTGTTTGGCATCGGCGCGGAAAGCTATACGGTAGGCAGCCACGAATGGTGCATGGGCTACGCGATTAAGAACAATCTTATCGCTACGCTCGACGCGGGCCACTTCCACCCGACCGAATGCATCAGCGACAAACTGTCGTCGATCTCCATGTTCACGGAAAATCTGCTTCTGCACGTTTCCCGCGGCGTTCGTTGGGACTCCGACCACGTCGTTATTTGGAACGATCAGATGCGCGCGATCGCCGAAGAGCTGGTTCGCTGCGACCTTCTGCCGCGCACGTATATCGCGCTCGACTTCTTCGACGGCTCGATTAACCGTCTCGTCGCGTGGATCGTCGGCACGCGTTCGGCGTTCAAGGCGCTCCTCGCGGCTTCGCTCGAACCGATCGAACAGCTTCGCGACCTGGAACTGAACTTCAACTTCAGCAAGCGTCTGGCGCTGCTCGAAGAGCTCAAGTCCGCGCCGTTCGGCCCGGTCTGGGATTACTACTGCGAAAAGAACAACGTCCCGGTCGGCGAAAAGTGGATCGCGGAAGTGGAGCAGTACGAAAAAGACGTCCAGAGCAAGCGCTGCTGATCTGTGCGCGACGGTTTGACCGTCTATGCCCGTTAGGAAAAAGCGCGCCCCGCCGCTGTCGTTTGACAGCCGCGGGGCGTTTTTATTTGCGGCGGAAAGGTTAGACGAGCGAAAGAACCGCGTCGACAAGCCCTTGCATAGTAGACTCTTGCGCGACGGCGTCGACGCGCGCGCCCTGCGCTTCGAGCGCGTTTGCCGTAAGCGGGCTGATAGCGACGGTTCGCGTTTTTTCGAGCGCCGCTCCAAAGAGCCTTGCAAACGACTTTGCGGACGCCGAGCTGGCGACGGTCGCAAAGTCGATCTTGCCGCCGCGCATTTCGGCCAGGACGTTCGGGTCCGCGGCGTCGACGTCGACGCTTTCGTACGAGACGACTTCCCGCACGCGGGCGCCGTACCCTGTCAGTCGTTCCGAAAGCGTTTTGCGGCCGCGGCTTGCGCGAAACGAAAGAAAGGACGAGCCCGCGAGACCTTGGGCGCCGAAGCGCTCGACGAGCGCGTCGACGAGTCCGTCGGCGTCGAACCGCTTGGGTGTGAGCGCGACCGATAGACCGTATTGGGATAGAACGTCGGCCGTGTGAGAACCGACGGCCGCGAGCTTGACGCCCCCTTTCTCAAAGAAGAGCGCCGGATCGGAAGTCTTGGCCGCGAGCCGGGTTAGAGTAAAACGCACGCCGTTTTCGCTTGAAAAGACGGCCCAGTCGAATTCTTTGTCGGCGACCGCGTCGAACGCGGCGTCCAATTCGGAGGGATCTTTTGGCGGCAGAATTTCAATGACGGGCTGAATAACGACGCGCGCGCCGTGCGCTTCGAGCAGCGCGCGCAATTCGTCCGCCTGCGAGCGCGGGCGCGTAACGAGGACCGTTTTTCCGGCGAGACGGGTCGACATAAAAAGCCTCTTTTTTTGAAAAAAATATTTGACTCGGCGAATTAAGATTCTATTTCATTGTAACGCGTCGGCGGGACTTGAAAAGAACCGTTTCTTCTACGCGGCTAATCTGTTAACTCTTGTCAAAGAATAAATTATAGAAACTGCCTATTTTTGCGCGAATCAGTATTGACCGAAATTTATAAAATTTGCAGAATAACCCAGCTTTTTGAACGGCGTTCGGAAAACGTCAGAAGGCGCGCACAGATTCACGGAAGAGAAGAGGAACTTTTCATGAAACCGTCTTTGGGACTTGGCTTCGTATTTAGTTTTGCGCTGGCGTTAGCCCTGTCGGGTTGCGGCGGGAACGGCGGCGACGCGGCTTCTCCTGCCGGCGAGGCCGCGTCCGCCTCAGGCGGTCAGGCGCCCGATTCGGCCGAGAGCGCGGCTCCGGAAACGCCTGAGGTCGACGAAACGCCGCTCGACGTTGAGAATCCCGAAACGCCCGAAGGCGTCGTCAACGCGTTCTTCAAGACGTTCTTCAGCGGCGACGACGACGGCGCGTTCGCGCTCCTTACGTCGCGCGCGCAAGAGGCGAAGCGGAATCAGTTCCTCGCGCAGGAAAGCGAAACGGTGCGCTGGCGGATCACTAAGAAAATGAAGCCGATTCGCGGCCGCGTCCTTGTGCTTGTCGACGTCGAGGATTATACGGATTCCGGCGCGATCCAGATGGACGAGCTTACTTTCATTCTCACGAACGACGATTACGCGTGGCGGATCGCCGGGTTCAGCGTGGGCGATCTGGCGATCAACTTCGAAGAATCGCTTTACGAATCGTACGTAAGCGACGAGCCGAAGGCCGCGCCGCAAGAGAAACGCTCGGAAGAGACCGCAAATACCGCCGTCGACGATCCGAGTATTGTTAGATAACAAAAGAATAAACAGAACCTTATTTCGACGCCGCGCTCGCACGGAGGCGGACCGCTTCGCGCATGGACGCGCGGCGGCGTTGGATTCGAGAAACGCTTAGCGCATGGACGCGCGGGAGAAGACAAGGACGTCGTTGCGTTTCTCAGTAAGCCGGCAGCGTTAGAACGCGCCGGCTTTTTTTATTGACCGCGCGCCTCCGGGCGAAAACGGAGCGCGCGCCGCGCCGGATCGCGCCTTTGCCGGCGCGGGCCAAAGTCAGGGCGATTTCGCGCCGGCTTCGAGCGCGTCTCACGCATGCGGTCGCCCGATATGCGATAAAAAAGGGCCGTCTCGCGGATACGAGACGGCCCTTGCTGTTTCAGCCGATCAAACGTTTGGCGGGTTCGGTCGAACGGCGCCAAAGGATGAGATCAGTCCCACCACCAATTGGCGGAATCGGCGTTTTCGGCCTTTTCGCGTTTGGCTTCAACAACGCCCTTTTCGTCGTACTTCATGTGCTTGGCGTCGAACGCGATTTCCGGTTCGATGGAGACGCCGCCGCCCGTCGGATAGCTGACGAGATTGGCGCTGCGGCGAACCGTATTGACGGCCGTTTCCGCGAACTGGATTTCGTTAAGGTTTTCCGTCTGGAACTGCGCTTCGTCGGAGAAGAGCTCGGCGTTCCAGTTCGTCTTCGCGTAGGCGCCTTCCTTCTGGAGGTAGGCGGCGACAATCGTCATGTCGATGAGGTTGCGGAGATTCGCGTAGACCGGGACTTCGTCGGCGATCTTTTCGAACTTCTGCGTGAAGCTCTTCGCGTAAGCGCGCGTCGCGGGATTGCCCTTGCCCTTATTGGCGGAACGGGAACCGTCGGCGGCGACAAGTTCGTCTTCGCCAAGGAGGTTGACGCCGTTGCCGACGAGCTGCATGGCGTTGCCGTCTTCCGTTTCAACGACGCAGTCGTAATTCGGCTGGAAGTACCAGCGGACGAGCGCGTTGGAAGCGTGATTGCGCGGGTTCGATTTATCGACGTAGGTCACGAGCTTGACAGGGGCTTCTTCAAGGCCGATGCCGATGAGCTTCATGCGGTAGTCGGCGGCGACGAGGGTCGCGGCGAAATTCGTTTTCGGGGAAACGCCCCAGACGGTAACGTTCTGGAGGCCAAGCGCGTCGCGGATACCGGCGGCGTATTCAACGCATTCGGCGTCGCTGGCGACGTTCGGCTGGCTCGTTTCGTTAAGATAAGCCTGCATGGAGCGCAGACCTTCTTCCGACGGGTCGATGGAGCATCCGACGAGCGAAGCGCCTTTTCCTTCCGCGGGATACGCGCGCAGCGCGACGACGAGGTCTTCGAGGCGAAGGGTCGGACGGCCGCTCTTAATACCGACGGTCGCGCCTTCCGCGCCGACTTCCCATCCTTCCGCGGGGCCGGCAATAACGACGTCGCCCGTTTCCGGATAGACAAAGACGTTTTCGATGCGCGTCAGACCGGCGAGATTCGCCATCTCTTCGGTAACGACGCCGTTGTTCTCTTTGATTTGCGCTTCAAGGCGGTTAAGCGAAACCTTGCGCAGATTGCTGGCGGCGCGCATTTCGCTCGGAATCGCGACGGTCGCGGCGCTGCGGATCGAGGCGAGAACGCCGTCGTCTAACGCGACGCGCTGAAGAACGCCGTTCGCGTCGACGAGCACGCCGCTCCCGTAAGAGGAGCTGCTGCCGCTGTTGCTGTTATTATTATTGTTGTTATTATTGTTGTTATTCCGGTTGTTATTGTTGTTATTATTATTGTTGCTGTTGTTGTTATTATTGTTGTTGTTATTGTTTCTCTGTCCGTAAGCCGTCGACATAGGAACGGTAAAGAGGACGATCAGCGCGAGAATCGCGCTTAAACGAAGGACAAAATTGCTCCGACTCATGAAAATCTCCTAAATCAACTTAGGCTTGACGGTGAAAATCTTATATTGGAGTCCGACAACAGCCGATGCGCGCGCGTCAGCAAACGCCCCAATGATTTTGGTAAAAAAGAGGAGCGCGGTTGACGTCGCAGCGCCGCCGTTTTGTCGTGAAGAGCCCAATGCCAGATCGAACCTCAAAACACGACGCCGCTGCAAGAGTCGACGTACGTCGGTATACGAGCCGGCGCGTATTTTGCGCCGACGCGTTCGTGTGTTAAATGCGCGGTCAAAACGCCGTTTGGCGCCTTATAAAAGGCTAAACAGAATGTTTCGACTCTACTCTTGAAATGATAATTTCAGCGGCGCTGTTTTACAAGTATCAAGTTGGCAAAATCACTTTTTTTGTCGATTTTTTTTAATAAACTACAAGTAAATTATCGATTTTAACGGCTTGTTCGGCAGGGCAAAATTTTAAACGCGCCTCAGCGCGCGCGGCGGCGGCGAGACAAGGCGAACCGGTTGAAACCGATTTGATAAGAAAAACTGAAACAAAGAAAGCGAAGAATTTGTTTGCGTGAATTTGATAAGCGCTAACGCATGACGCGCCTCTTGGGCGCAGACTCTTTATAAAAAATAAATTACCCAACCTTCCTCTCTTTGCCACGCCTCTTTAACCGGAACGTTTACCCAGCGTCCCGGCGCTTGATGAATTGACAAAGACCGAATTTACCGAACGTTTTTATTCGAGTTGAAGTTCGTTAGAAAAGACGACGAAAAATGAGATAACGTTTTCTTTTTTCTTGAGAGCCTGCAGAAACGCAGACGCGTTTTGGAAGACAGACGACGGAGCAAGCGGTCGAACGGCAAGCCGCCGTATCGCGCTATACGCGTCTTCGGACGCGACATTATATGAACCGACGCGCCTTTTCGCGTCGGCAGACCGCGGCGCGCTCCCATTAGGACGGAACGCAGAACGCCGCGTTAAGAACACGGAATTTGCAATGCAGAAATTAAGTAAGCTGTTGGCGCTTTGCGCCGCGTCGGGGTTTGTTGCTGTAACCGCCGCGGCCGCCTTTAACGGTCAGCCGTCGCTCCTCGCCGCCGGGTCGGCGACGTTGGCGGCGCCTGACGATCAGCAAGTCGCAGTCGGTCAGGTCCGTCTTCGGGACGGCGAGTCAGACGGATCCGTCCAAGAACCTGCGGAAGAAGGCCAGGCGCCAGCGGCCGACGAACCGGTTCTTCCCAGTGAAGAAGGATTTGCCATATCCGGCGTGAATCCGCCGGCGGCGAATCCTTCGGAATCCGAACAGCCAGAAGCTCAGAATCCTGAGCCGCAAGATCCTAACGCCGGCGGCGATTCCCAGCTCACCGAGGAAGAGAAAGCCGCGGCGCAGGCCGCTCAAGGGGAAAACGTTCCCGCCGAAGATAAGCTGCAGGCGCTCCGTCCCGACGACGAGGACGCTCCGGACGCGCGCGTTCGACTCACCGAAATGGACGTAACGCCCGACGCCGTACAGGCGACCGCGCAAGAGCAGGCGAACGTTCCGGTCGAGAATCCGGTCGCGAACGAGCCTGTCGTCAATCAGGAAAAACGCAAGTACGGTTATCCCTACGCGGAAAAAGCGACGCGCGATATGAGCGCCGACCTTCTCGATAATCTCCGTTCGCACGGCGGCGCGGAACTCTACGCGCGCTGGCGCGCTTACAACGCGAGTATTCGCAGCCGTACCAACAGTTTACAGACGGGCAACGAGCTCAACAACCGCTGCCGTCTGCGCTGGTATGAAGCTCTTTATCAGGATCCGCTCAATTCCGTCAACAGCGCCGAAGAAGCGTCGCGCGTGTGGGCGGACAACTTCATGGGCGATTCCAAAGACGTTCTCTCGGGCGTTCGGTTTGCGCGTGCGCGCATGGACGTTTCGACCCGCGGCGAACGGCCGTCCCCTCGCGCCGCCGTCAATGCGACCGACGCGATCGATCTTCTCAAAGCCGCGCTCGTTGAGACGGCTTCTCTGCACGCGAAAGCGGTCGCGCCGATGAGCAAAAACGACTTGGCCGCCGTAATGAACGAGGCGTATCCCGTCTTTTGCGGACAGGTCCAGAGCGGCCATACGATCTCCAGCCGCGGACGCGGTCAGTATCTCATCGACGCTATGGAGAAGATGAATAAATCCGCGCTCTACGACGCCGCGGAAAAGCTCGTCTCGCTCCTTCATGAAAAGACCCTGCGCGAGCTTGCCAATATCGACTTTGACTCCCTCGAAAAGACGCGTATCGGAAACGATCAGATCGTCGGCATTATCTCGACCGAAGCGGGCGACATTCTCGTTGGCGATTCGAAACGCACTGTCTGGGAACTCGACAAATATCCGAAAGCGTGCTGCATTATCGACCTTGGCGGCGACGACGTCTATCACGAGGGCGCGTGCGTTCTCAATCGGCCGCTGTTCCTTGTTTTCGACTTTGGCAAAGGGAACGACGAATATTCCGGCAAGAGCTACGCGATTCAGGCGGGCGCCGTGCTTGGCGTGACGATGTGGTACGACGACGGCGGAAACGACGCTTATCTTGCGAAGGATATCTGCCAGGGGAGCGCGATCGGAGGCGTCGCCATTCTCGTTAACGAAGAAGGCCACGATAAATATATGGGCTTCCGCCGCGCGCAGGGCGCCGCTCTTTGCGGACTCGCGCTTCACATCGACCGCGCGGGCAACGACGACTACCGCGCCGCGCTTATTGCGCAGGGATTCGGCGCGCCCGGCGGATTCGGCGCGCTCGTCGACCGCGACGGAAAAGACCACTACTACGTCGGCGGCTACTTCTTCGACTCGTATCCTGAACATCCGGGCTACGACGGCTGGGGCCAGGGAATCGGAGCCGGTATTCGACGCTGCGCCTGCGGCGGAATCGGGCTTATGCTCGACGGCGGCGGCGACGACGCCTACGAATACGATTACTTCGGACATGGCGGCGGATACTGGATGGGCGTCGGAATCGCGCGCGATTTCGGCGGTAACGACGTCCGTTACGCGGCGACGTCTACGATGTACGACGGATCGCGGCGCCGCGAATCGCGCTGGCAGCGGTTTGGCGCCGGATTCGGATGCCATTACGCGGTCGGTTATTTGTTTGACGACGCCGGGAACGACGTCTACGGCGGCACCATTATGGGCGTCGGCATGGGCTGGGACCTCGGCGCGGGCTTCCTCGTCGATTTTGACGGCGACGACACCTTTGAAGCGACGGGCGGTCTTACGCAAGGCGCCGGCGGCGAGGGGAGTATTGGCGCTATCCTGAATTATCGCGGCGCGGATACCTATTACGGCAATTACCAAGGGTACGCGAGCGGCCAGTTGAGCTATCACGCGCAGTCGAACTGCGGCGCGAACTTCAGCTTCGTTATCGATCACGGCGGCAAAGACGTTTACGGCGGGTCGGACAACTACGGGCGCGGAATTCAGAACAACGCGATTACCGTTCGCGGATATTCGACCGGGCTCATCGTCGACCGTCCGTCTCCGTCCGAAGAGAAAGCGGCGGAAGGTCAGAATCAGGCGCAGACGCAAGCGCAGACTCAGGCGAAAACCGCTCAGCAGCAGCGTCCGCAGGGCGGGCAGGTTACCTCCAAAGGATATCCCGCGTCTGAACGCAAGTTAGCGACGATGGTCGAACCGCCGCCGCTTTACGATACGAACCCGCATCCGACGAGCAGCGGAGAAAACGCGTTTAATCCCACGGGCGGCGGCAATATCCCGACCGGCGGCGGAGGGCTCTTCCGCGGACTGTTCGGCGGCAACTAGTCCTCCATACGTTGTCCTTTGATATTGGCGGCGGACGCTCGATCGAGTATCCGCCGCCGTTTTTTGCGTTACTCCCTATGATCGAACGAGAAATACAGGTCGCCGATTACGTTTCGCCGTCTAAACTGGGCGACTACGTGATCAATCCCTACGTCGGCTGCCCGCACGCTTGCCGATATTGCTACGCCTCTTTTATGAAACGGTTTACGAATCATGAAGAGCCGTGGGGGGAATTTCTCGACGTGAAACGCTGCGCGAAACCGCTTGGCGCCAAACGGCTCGAAGGCAAATCGGTCTTTATGTCGTCGGTAACCGACTGTTATAACCCGTTGGAAGCGAAATACGGAGTAACGCGGCGTATTCTCGAAGAGCTCGCGCCGATTGAATGCCGGCTCTCGATAACGACGAAATCGGATCTCCTTCTGCGCGATCTCGACTTGCTGGAAGCGCGCACGGGCATGTTTCGCCGCGCGACGTTTGCGTTCGACGGAGCAGAGGAGTCCAAGCGCGGCATTCTTGTCGCCAGCTCGATAAATACGCTGGACGAAGAGTTTCGCGCGGAGATGGACTCCGCGTCCCCCATTGAACGCCGGCTTGCCATGCTTCAAACGTGTCACGAACACGGGATACCGACCGTTCTTTTTATGTCGCCCATTTTCCCTTATATCACCGATTTCCGAGCGATTGTCGAACGCGCCGCGCCTTTTGTCGACGCGGTGTGGTTTGAGCATCTTAAGCTGCGCCCCGGCTACAAAGAGGATATTCTCGCCTGGATTCACGCGCGATATCCGCAATTTTACAGGGATTATCTCCGAATATACCGCGACGGCGATCTGTCGTACTGGCGCGAGTTGGGGGCGGAAGCCGCCGACTTTTGCGAGCGCAAAGGCGTTCCGTATCAAATCTTCTTTCTCGATTGACTCTCCCCTTAAAAAAAAGATACTATTCATTATAATATTAGCTTGTTCCGCCGCGCCGTCCAACCGCGCGTTCCGGCGCCGCGCGCGGACCTGTTTTCAGCTTGCACAACTTAGTTAAGGGTAGAGGAGAAGACCCCCATGAAATGGTCGCAGACGCTTATCCCAACGATGAAGGAAATCCCGAACGGAGCGGAGATTCCCAGTCATATTTTCATGCTTCGCGCCGGTATGATCTCGCAGGTCATGGCCGGAGCTTACGCTTATCTGCCGTTGGGCTGGCGCTGTCTGCACAAAGCGACGAAAATCGTCCGCGACGAAATGGATAAGGCGGGGGGCGTCGAGCTCTTCATGACGGCGCTCTGCCCGCAGTCTCTTTACGAACAAACGAACCGCGTGGAAGCGTTCGGCAACGTACTCATCAAAACGGTTCTGAACCGCGGCGGGACGAAAACGCCCGTCGTCTTCTGCCCTACGCATGAAGAAGAGATTACGAGCCTCGTTTCCCAGTATGTGTCGAGCTACCGTCAGCTTCCTCTGCTGCTCTATCAAATTCAGACGAAATTCCGGAACGAGGAACGCCCGAAGTTCGGCGTTTTGCGCACGAGCGAATTCCTCATGAAGGACGCGTACAGCTTCCATACCGATCTTGAAACGCTCGACGCGACGTACAAAAAGATGTACGACGCCTACTGCAAAATCTTCACGCGCTGCGGCGTGCCCTTCCTGCCGGTTGAAGCGGAATCCGGCCCGATCGGCGGCGACGGCTCGCACGAATTCATGATCCCGTCGGAAAACGGAGAAGACGACGTCGTCTATTGCCCGAAGTGCAAGTACGCGGCGAACGTAGAGAAAGCGGAAATCGGCGAAACGGAACACGTCCGGCCCGCCGACGTTGCGCTCAAAGATTTGACGGCGCTCGACACGCCGGGCGCGCACACGATCGAACAGGTCTGCGCGTTCCTGAAGGCGAAGCCGCGCAAAGTCGTTAAGACGCTCATTTATATGGTCGACGGCGCGCCCGTCGCCGTTCTCGTGCGCGGCGACTGCGACGTCAACGAGAACAAACTGCGCCGGCTCCTCAAGGCGGAGAAAGTCGAGCTTGCCGACGAAGCGACGATCGAGCGCGTTACCGGCGCGCCCGTGGGATTCGCCGGACCCGTCGGCTTGAAAGAAAAGATTAAGATCGTCGCCGATCCGACGGTCAAAGAGCTCGTCAACGTCGTCGTCGGCGCGAATCAGGCGGAAAAGCACTACGTTAACGCGAACCTCGACCGCGACTTTACGGTCGATCTGTTCGGCGACGTGCGCAACGCGGTCGTCGGCGACGCCTGCCCGCGCTGCGGCGAGCCCCTGACGATGCAGAACGCGATCGAAGTCGGTCACGTCTTTAAACTTGGCACGAAGTATACCGAGGCGCTCAACGGGAAATATCTCGACGAATCGGGCGCGCTCCAGACGATCATTATGGGCTGCTACGGAATCGGCGTGAGCCGAATCGTCGCCGGCCTGGCCGAAACGAGCCACGACGAACACGGAATTATCTGGCCGGTCGCGCTCGCGCCGTACGAAGTCTGCGTGTGCCCCGTCAAGGCGAGCGATCCCGCCGCGATGGAAGCGGCCGAAAAGATCGCCGCGGGCCTTGAAGCCGCCGGCGTCGACGTCATTCTCGACGACCGCGACGAACGGCCGGGCGTCAAATTCAAGGACGCCGACCTCATTGGGTTCCCCGTCCGCGTTACGATTGGGAAAGGGCTCGCGAACGGCGAAGTCGAAGTCAAATGGCGTTGGGACGCCGATTCGACGCTCGTTAAGGTCGACGGCGTCGTCGAGACGCTCGCCGCGCAGCTTAAAGAGGAACGCGAAACCGCCGCGCGATTCTACGCCGCGAAGAAGAACTGACGCCGGTTCGCGCGGGACACATACAACTTTTAGTCGGCCGACGCGCGTCGCCGACGGTAACTTGGAAATTCGGCTTTACAAAGAAAATGTTCACGACAAACGAAATTCGCGAGAAATATTTAACGTTTTTTGAAACCAAAGGCTGCGTTCGCCGTCCGAGCGACGTGCTCGTGCCGTACTGGGATCCGTCGGTTCTCTTTACGCCGGCTGGAATGAACCAGTTCAAAGATCATTTCCTCGGGCGCTGCAAGTTGGACTTCACGCGCGCGACGACCTGCCAGAAGTGCCTGCGCACGGGCGACATCGACAACGTCGGCCGCACGGCGTTCCACCATACCTTCTTTGAAATGCTCGGCAACTTCAGCTTTGGCGACTATTTCAAGCGGGAAGCGATCCACTGGGCCTGGGAATTTCTGACGTCGAAAGAGTGGCTCGGAATCGATCCGGAAATGCTGTCGGCGACCGTCTATAAAGACGACCACGAAGCGGCGCAAATTTGGCTCGAAGAGATTAAACTGCCGGCCGAAAAACTGCAGTATCTCGACGAAGACGAAAACTTCTGGCCGGCGTCCGCGCCGAGTCAGGGTCCGGACGGCGTCTGCGGTCCGTGCTCGGAAATCTATCATAAGACGCCGCAAGGGGAAGTCGAGATCTGGAACCTCGTCTTTACGCAGTTCAACCGCGTCGGGAATCCGCCGAACAACCTCCGTCCTCTTCCGAGCAAGAACATCGACACGGGCATGGGTCTTGAGCGCGTTACGTCCGTCCTTCAGGGCGTCGAGACGAATTTCCACATCGATTCGCTCCGTCCGCTCGTCGAAGCGGCCGCCGAAATCTGCTCGCAGAAGTACGACGCGGTCGATCTTACGAACGAAAACGGACGCCGTCTCCGCCGCATCGCGGACCACATTCGCGCGTGCACGTTCGCGATTCATGAGAACGTGTATCCCGGCCCGAAAGAGGAAAAGTACGTCATTCGCCGTCTGCTCCGCCGCGCCGTGCTCGACGGCGTTCAGATGGGCATGAAGAAGCCGTTCCTTTATCAGCTCGTTCCGGTCGTCGCCGAACTCATGAAGGTTCCGTATCCGGAACTGGGCGGCACGGTCGAACGCGTTCAGAGCGTTATCTCCGCGGAGGAAGAACGCTTTATGGCTAATATTGACGGCGGTTTGCGCCGTCTGGACGGCGTCTTTAAGGCGATGGAAGACGAGAAGCGCGCGACCGTCGCGGGCGCCGACGCGTTTGAAATGTATCAGACGTACGGCTTCCCGCCGGAGCTTTTTGAAACGCTCGCCGGCGAACGGAATTACGGATTCGATTGGGAAGGGTTCGGCAAAGAGATGGAACGCCACGGCGAACTCTCCGGACTCGCCGAAAAGAACCTGCTCTTTAAGCGCGACCCGCTCGAAGGGATTAAGAAGACGAATAATCCGCCCGAATTCCTCGGATATAAATCGACGGAAACCGACGACGCGAAGGTCGTCGCGATTCTCGACGGCGAGAAGCTCGTCGACGCCGCTCAGGCGGATCCGGCTAAGAAACTGCGCGTCGTTTTGGACAAGACGCCGTTCTACGCGGAAAAGGGCGGGCAAGTCGGCGATTCCGGCGCAATTACTTCGGGCGACGCCGTGTTTAACGTTGAAAATACGGTCTACGACGGCGAATTCATCGTCCACGTCGGTTCGCTTACGGGCGGCGCGCTCGAACTTGGCTCGTCGGTAACCGCGACGGTCGACGCGAAACGCCGCGCCGCGATCTCCCGCGCGCATACCGCGACTCACTTGCTGCACGCGGCGCTCCGCGCGCGGTTGGGCGAGCACGCGAATCAGCAGGGCTCGAAAGTCGACGCCGACGTGCTCCGCTTCGACTTCACGCACCACAAGGGCCTCGATCATGAAACGCTCGTCGCGCTCGAACGCGACGTGAACGCGATGATTCTCGAAGCGTTCCCGGTTTCGTGCGACGAGATGCCGAAAGAGGAAGCGAGCAAGCTCGGCGCCATGATGCTCTTTGGCGAGAAGTACCCCGACGTCGTCCGCGTCGTTAAGATGGGGCCGTCCCTTGAATTCTGCGGCGGCACGCACCTTAAGAACGTCGCGCAGGTCGGATACTGCAAGATTATTTCCGAAGAGAGCGTCAGCGCCGGCACGCGCCGTATTACCGCCTATACCGGTATGGAAGCGGTCAATAAGATTCTGGAAGCGGCCGACGTTGAGACGGAACTTGCCGCCGCGCTGCGCGTTCCGGCGAGCGAAATTGTCGCGCGCGTCGAGAGCCTCGCCGCCGCGAATAAGAAGCTCCGCAAAGAGCTCGACGCCGCCGTTAAGAAGGACGCGGTCGACGTCGACGGTCTGATCGCGAAAGCGGAAGAGATCGGCGGAACGAAATTTGTCTCCTGCGTTGTGAACGACGTCGACGCGAACGTGCTGCGCGAAGCGATCGATCAGATTCGCCGCAAGACGTCGAACGCCGCGATTCTCATTGCGAACGTCGATACGAAGGGAAATAAGGTCGCGCTCATGACCGCCGCGACGCGCAATCTCGTCGAGAAGAAGTTCAGCGCGGTTGAGTGGATTAAGGCGATTGCCAGCCACGTCCAAGGGGGCGGCGGCGGACGGCCCGATATGGCCCAAGCCGGCGGTAAGAATCCTGCCGGCGTGCCCGACGCGTTCAAGGCCGCGAAGGAATTCCTCGCGCAGAAGCTCGCCTGAGACGCCGACTGAGACTCGCGTTTAATTCGCGAAACGAAAAAAAGAACGCCCGAACCGTACGGTTCAGGCGTTCTTTTTTTATTGCGTTCGCGCGCGCCGGCCGGCCCGATTACGGTTCGGGCCGCGCGCCCGCGAAGCCGGGTCTGTCGGCTTCCGGTCTCGCTTCCGCGTCCGCTTTCCCCTGCAGAATCGCCTGATACATCGTCTGCCAGTCGGGGTCGTCTTTTGACGTAAAGATAAGTTTCGGCGCGTCTTGTGGCGCGTTCTTATCGGTCGAGACGCCGCGTCCGCCCTGATCTTTCGCGAGATGTTCCGTCAGGAGCGGGCTCTTTTCCGGGCGGGACAGGTCGATCCAGCCGAATCGGCCCGTCCAGTCGATATTGAGGGCGTCGTGCACGCCGGGCAGGTCGCGGTTGCCTCCGAGCAGATTCTTATGGCATTCGGCGCACTTGGCGTCGTAGATCGGCTTGAGGCTCTTTTCAAACCAGTCGGCGCGGCCCGGCCCGTCGAGGGGCGCCCAGCGGTCGCGCCGGCCCGCCGATTTCGGGCGCGCGTTGGCGTAAGTTCCCTGATAAATCGCGTTGGAATCGAGCCAGAAATTAACGCGCTTCATGGATTCTTCGTCGACGTCCTGCCCGCAATGCTCCTTGGCAAAGTAGTCGGGCAGGCGGCTGGCCAACGCGCCCGTCGTATACGGTTCGTTGACCGCCGACGTCGTAAAGAGGAGCCAGTAGAACTGCACGAGCGGTTTGCCGAGCGCGAGCTGGTCGTCGGGCATTTTTCCGGTAAGCATATTGGCCTGGCGGTACGAACGGCTCTTGAGCAGGAGCGATTCGTAGGATGAACTGAAATAGCGCGTCATATCGCCGCTGAGATCGTATCCGCCCGCCGGCTCGACGCCGTCGTGACAGGAGACGCAGTAGCGGTCGAGGACCGGCTGAACGAGGGACGGATAATCGACGACGCCCGCGTCGAGCGCGAGATTGCCGCCGTTCTTTTGCCGGTCGCGGTACGCGGCGTAGATAAAATCGGGCACGACGGGCGTGTCGGGCGCTCGCAGCGCGGCGACGGGGCGTCGGCTCGCGTCTTGCGCGGTCGCGGGAATTGAATCGCGGTCTTCGTGACAGCCGATACATCCGATCGATTCGCCGGGCATAAACTGGACGGCGCTCGTCATGCGCTGAATCTCGCGCCCTTGCGCGTCAAGCGCTTGGAAGTAGATTTCGCGGAGCGCGGGCACGTAAAAATTCGCGCTTCCGTCTTCCTCGACAGGCACGTCGCCCCAGCAGCGTTTCGCGTAGTAGGTCGCGACGCCCATCGACGGCGACTGGTCGAACGAGCGGTCGTAGAGCTCTTCCGTCTTGCGGATTTGCTCCATAATGCGAATCGACTTGACTTCGCCCCGTTTTACGTACGGCTCCAAGCCCTGATAGACGTCGGCGAGCGCGACCTGCCCGACGGGGTCGCCGTCGAGCAGATTCATGCGTTCGGGAATGCCCCACGAGTCGACGGAAACGTTTTGGCCGTCGACGGAACATACGTCTTGCTCCGGATTCTGATTAACGGCGGCGGCGAGTTTGGCGTATTGCGCGACCGGTTCGACGCCGTCGGTCTGGCGAAGTCCGCTAAATAATTCGCGCGGTTTGAGTTGCGGCCGCAGCTTCTTCTTTAAATCCGGATTGGCGACGCGCGAGACCTGAACGGGCGGCCGGGGCGTTTCCTCGACCGCGATCGGATAGAAGCAGTCGAGCTCCGGTTCTTCGCACAGGAGCCGTTTTTCGCCGTCGGAGTCGAGCAGCCAAATGCGGTAGCGAACGTCGTTTCCGGACGAATTGGCGCCGAGAACGCCGCCGGAGCTTCCGAACGAGCACAGCGCGCGCTCTTCGTCGAGCGGGAACGGATCGCGGTACGCGTATTCCCGCGAGACGTCTTGAACGACGGGAAATTCTTTCGTCCAGTAGACGAAACCTTTTCCTTGCCCCGCCTCAATTCCCTGCGAGCGGTCGACGATTCCGATCGCGCCGTGCGGATAACCGTGATGCGGCGCGAACGTCGCGAGTACTTTCGACGCGGGCGCGCCGGGGATCGGACGCGCTTGGAGGACGGAACCGAAATCGCGAATCGTATTTCCGTAGTAAAGCTGATAGAGCGTTCCTTCCGGATTTTGCGTCCAAAGGGACTGGCGGAACGTCAAGTCGCGGTCGACGTATTCCCAACGCGTAAAGATAACGCGGCCGTCCGGAAGGACTTGCGGATTGAAGTCGGAGAGCGTGTTCATACTGACGCACTTGATTCCGGTTCCGTCGGCGTTCATGCGGAAGAGATTGGAGGCCGGGCCGGGCTGGCATACCGTTCTGCCGAATCGGCGCGTCGAGACGAAGACGATTCCGCCGTCGGGGAGCTCGGCGGGCGAGACGTCGAAGAACGGGCCGTTTGTGAGCTGCGTTAAGCCGGTTCCGTCAATATTGATCTTCCATATGTTCCAGTAGGCCGAGTCTTTAGGACGGTATGAGAAGTAGACCGTTTTGGCGTCGAACGACAGATTCATGTCGTAGATCGAGCCTTCCGGATCTTCGAAAAGCGTCTTGATCGGTTTTTCCGGCCGGGCGGGCTCGACGAGCCGGATCGCGCAGCCCGGCTTTTTGGGCGTCGCCTGCCACAGATCGTTTCCGACGGAATACGGCCGGTTGAGGAGCGACCGCGCGATATAGATAAAGGGGGGCAGGTCGTCTGTCGCGAGCGTTTCCGGGTATTCGCCCGTTTCCTGTTGGGCTTTGACGAACGGCGCCGGGACGAGCGGGCCGGAGTCGCCCAGCCGCGCTTTTACGTTGCGGTATTCGACGTCGTTCTGCCACAGACGGAGCGCAAACGAGCCCGCGCGAAGAGGATCGTCTTCTTTGGGCGCCGGATCTCGGTATTCGCCGCTCTTAACGCCGTCAAGATAGAAGACGAATCCCGTTTCGTCGAATTCGACGCGCAGCGTAAAGAATTTGCCGACGGGCACGTCGTAGGGAACGCGCTTAATCGGCGTGTAATTCTGTCGGTGCGCGCCGAGATTGACGACCTTTTCCGCGGGATTGAACCCGATTTCGTAGCCGTTGAACGCGTCGGCTCCGACCGCGGAACCGGATATTTTAAAGCACAGTCCGGAGAAGCCGGCCGCCGCGGTAGGGAAGCGCAAATCGAGCTCGATCGCACCGCGCGCCGCCGTCTTCCAGTCGGGCTCGGCGAACGTCATTCGCGCGCCGGAATCCCCTTTTCCGAGTAAGGAGCCGTCTTCATTAAGCGTCCACTTGCCGCCAAATTCGTCGAAATTCTCCAGCGTTTGGGCCGGGCCGCTCGGAACGAACGGAAGCGCCTGAATCTTTTCAAGCAGAGTCGGCTCGTCGGCGCAAGCGGCCGCGGCGAACAGGAACAGGGCGGTTACGGCGGCTGCAAAACAGACTTTTATTTCTTTCATAGCTCCCTCTTGTGTTTTTTGGAACGGCGTCGCGCCAAAGGAATTCCATGCGGCGATTATACGCGCTGACAAAAACGAATGCAACGAAAGTTACGCCGACATGATAAAAATAATTTTTGTTTTTGGTTTTTTCAAATGATTGACGAATCGGGCGCGGTTTAATAAACTTTGTGAGACCGTTCCTCTGTTGTTTATTGAATTGAAATAACGTCTTACAGAGGCCGCGGCGCCTCCGCAATCCCTTTTGAGGGGCCTTCGCCGCTTTCAAAGGCGACGCCGAAAGGAATCATAATGAACCGTCCGATACGATACGCTTTTTTTATTTTGATACTGTCCGTCTTTTCAGGATGCATAGCGAAAACGGAACCGGAAAGAATGGAACGCAAGAACGACGGGCCCGTTCCCGCGCACGTCGTCGAGGCGATTGCGCGGCCGGTAACCGAATACGCCGAGCTCACCGGCCGGACGGAGGCGGTCGAATCGGTCGAAGTACGCGCGCAGGTTTCCGGATATCTCGAATCGATCGACTTTAAACCGGGCTCGTTCGTCCGCAAAGGAGACGTTCTTTTCCGACTTGATTCCCGCGTTTACAAAGCGGTCTTAGAGCAGCGCAAAGCGGACGTAGAGGCCAAAGAGGCCGAACTCAAGCAGCTCGACTTGGATCTCCAGCGTCAGCGCGCGCTCGATTCGCGCCAGGCGACGTCGAAACAGCAGGTGGAGCAGGCGCAAACCGATTATGAAACGTGCCTTGCGCAACTTGCGGCCGCGCGCGCCAGTCTCGACCGCGCGCAAATTGATCTCGACTACGCGACGGTCGTCTCGCCTATCGACGGAGAAGCGAGCCGCGAACAGCTTACCGTCGGGAACCTCGTTTCCGTCGGCTCGACTCTTCTCACGCGCGTCGTCGCCGTCGATCCGATTTACGTTTTCTTTGACGTCGACGAACGGACGCTTCTGAAATTCCGCGAAGAGACGAAGAATTCGAGCGCGACGTCTCAATTTAACGTGAAATTCGCGATTGGAGACGGCGGTTTTACGCGCGAAGCGCGCGTCGATTTTTCAGAACCGAGCCTGAACGAAACGACCGGCACGCTTGAATTCCGCGCCGTCGCCGACAATAAAGCAAACGAGTCGGGCCGGCGCGATCTCATTCCCGGCTTGCGGCTGCGCGTTCTGTTTCCGACGACGCCCGAATATAACGCGGTTCTCGTCCCGGAAGAGGCGATTATTACCGACCAGAACGTCAAACGCGTCTACGCGTTAGGGCCCGACAATAAAATCGTCTCGACGGCCGTCGAACTCGGGCCCATTCAGGACGACAATATGCGCGTCGTTAAGTCCGGGCTGAACGCGGGCGACCGCGTCGTTATCGACAACTTCTTGAAATTAAAGCCCGACTCGACGGTCGAACCGATCGCGGCCCCGTCGGAATCGCCGACCCGAATCGTCCGCGAAGACGGAACGATCATCAATCGCGACGGAACAGAAGAGCACGACGATATTTACGAATGGTCGCTCCATCGCGGTCAGGAAAAGGCTCCCGCGTCGAACGACGCGTCTTAGCGCGCCGGCCCTTTCGTCGTTCTCAACCGCGGCTCAGCGCCGCAAACGGAGTTATTTCAAGTATAAAGACAAAAACTCATGGCGCGTTTTTTTATCGATCGACCCATTTTCGCGAGCGTCCTGTCGATTCTCATTGTGCTTGTCGGCGTCATCGCGTACTTTTCGCTCCCTCTTGCGCAGTATCCGAACGTGGCGCCGCCGACGATCAGCGTCAGCGCGTCCTATTCCGGTTCCAACGCGCGCGCGGTCGCCGATTCGGTCGCGACGCTTATCGAGGATCAGGTCAACGGCGTCGAAGGAATGCTCTACATGGAGTCGAGCAGTACGAACGACGGCCGCATGAACCTCAGCGTTACGTTTGAGACGGGCACGGATCTCAACGACGCGCTCGTTCTCGTGCAGAATCGCGTGTCCCTTGCGACGTCGAAACTCCCGGAACAGGTTAAAAAAGTGGGGGTTACCGTTCGCAAACGTTCCCCGACCGTTCTCATGATGGTCAACTTCATTTCGCCGTCAAAGACGTTCGATCAGGTCTACTTGAGCAATTTTGTTTCGCTTCGCGTTCGCGACGCGATTGCGCGCGTCGAGGGCGTCGGGGATATCTCGATTTGGGGCGAAAAGGCGTACAGTATGCGCATTTGGCTCGACCCGGCGAAAATCGCCGCGCGGCATATGAACGCGTCGGACGTCGTTAAAGCGATTCAAGAGCAAAATAAACAGGTCGCTTCCGGAACGATCGGCGAGCCCCCGATGGATCAGCCGATCGTACTGCAGTTTCCAACGAATCTAAAGGGCCGGCTGCTTGAGCCGGAAGAATTTGAACAGATCGTCGTACAAACGGACGAGGAAGGGCGCGTCACGCTCCTTAAAGACGTCGCGCGCGTCGAGCTTTCCTCGCTCGCGACGACGGTAACGAGCGCGTTTAACGGACTGCCGACCGTTACGCTTTCGGTCTATCAGCTTCCGGACGCGAACGCGGTCGCGACGTCGCAGCGCGTTCGGGCCGCGATCGCCGAGCTCTCGAAATCGTTCCCGGACGGAATAGAATACGTCGTCTCGTACGATACGACGCCGTACGTCGTCGAGTCGATTCATGAAGTCAAAAAGACGCTCATTGAGGCGACAATTCTCGTCGCGCTCGTCGTCATTCTCTTTTTGCAGAGCTGGCGCGCGACGATTATTCCGCTCCTTGCCGTGCCCATTTCGCTCATCGGCACCTGCGCGGCGATGTACGCGCTGGGATTCAGCCTCAATAATCTCTCCCTGTTTGGGCTTGTCTTAGCGATTGGAATCGTCGTCGACGACGCGATTGTCGTCGTAGAAAATGTGGAACGGCACATGGCGGACGGACTGCCCCCGAAGGAGGCGGCGTACGTCGCAATGAAAGAGGTTTCGGGCGCGCTCGTCGCGATCGCGCTTGTGCTTGCGTCCGTCTTTATTCCCGCGTCGTGCGTGCCGGGAATCGTCGGAATGTTCTACCGCGAGTTCGCGCTGACAATCGCGGTTTCCACGCTGATTTCGTGCTTCGTTTCGCTTACGCTCAGTCCGGCGCTGTGCGCGATTTTTCTGCTCCCGAAAGGGGCGCGCCGCGATCCGATAACATTCTTGGTCGACGTGCTGTTCGGCTGGTTCTTTAAACTGTTCAACGTATTCTTTAAGGCGTCGACGGCGGTCTACGTCGGTTTGGTGCGCTGCCTGCTGCGCGTTTCGCTTTTGACGCTGATCGTCTACGGCGGTCTGATCTTCCTGACGACTCAGGAATTCAAGCAGACGCGGTCGGGCTTTATTCCGCAGCAGGACAAGGGGATTATGCGCGGGGCGGTTCAGCTGCCGGACTCCGCGTCCCTGTTCCGAACAAGAGAAATGATGCGGAAAGTCTATCGGCTCGCGCTTGAAACGGAAGGCGTCGCCTATGTGACCGGTATTGAAGGGCGCAGCGCGCTCGTCGACTGCGCCGCGTCGAATTTCGGAACGCTGAACTTCATTTTGGATCCGTTTGAAGAGCGCGCGAAGACGGGCCGCACCGACGTCGTCATTCAAAAAGAACTGCTCGAGAAATTCGATAAGCTTACGGAAGGCAAGGCGTTTGTCTTTCGCGCCGCGCCGGTCGACGGCGTCGGTCTGGGCGGCTTCAAAGTGCAGGTTCAAGATAAGAGCGGCTCGAGCGATCTGTCGAATCTGCAGTCGGTCGGCGATCTCATTGTCGAGAAAGGCGCGGACTATCCGCAGCTCTATTCGCTTCAGAGCGCGTTCCGCGGCGCTACGCCCCAGCTCTTTATTGACGTCGACCGCAAAAAGATCAAATCGATGAACGTGTCGATCGACGACGTTTTCGACACGCTCAATATCTATCTCGGTTCTCACTACGTCAACGATATAACGTTCCTGGAACGCAGTTTCCGGGTAACGGCGCAGGCGGACGGCCCGTTCCGCTCGCTCGCGGACGACGTCTATCGGCTCTACGTTCAGAATCGGAAAGGGGAGTCTGTGCCGCTCGGCTCGCTTCTTACCGTGCGCGATTCGACCGGCCCGGTCGCGATTAAACGGTTCAATATGTTCCCGTCGACGGCGATCAGCGGTCAGACGTCGCCCGGCTACAGTTCGGGCGAGGCCATGAAGGCGATGGAAAAGCTGCTCGACGAAAATCTGCCGTCGACCATGGGCTACGAGTGGACGGAACTTGCGCTGTTAGAGAAGCGCGCGGGAAATACGGCGATCTACGTCTTTATTCTGGCGGTTGTGTTCGTCTTTCTCCTGCTTGCCGCGCTCTACGAAAGCTGGTCGCTTCCGTTTGCGATCGTGCTCGTTGTGCCGATGTGCCTCCTGTGCTCGCTCGTCGGAGTCAATATTGCGGAATCGGATATGAACGTCTTTACGCAGATTGGCTTCTTCGTTCTCATTGGCCTGGCGTGCAAGAACGCGATTCTCATTGTCGAGTTCGCTAAGGATTTGCAGGTGAAAGAGGGTCTTCGCGGTCGCGACGCGACCCTTCAGGCGTGCAAACTGCGTCTCCGCCCGATTCTCATGACGTCGCTGGCGTTCATTCTTGGCGTCGCGCCGCTCATGTACGGCATGGGCGCGGGGCACGAGATGCGGTTCGCGCTCGGCGTCGCCGTCTTCTCGGGAATGATTGGCGTTACCGTTTTCGGTATCTTTCTTACCCCGGTCTTCTATTATGTGATTCAGCGGTTCTCTCATCAGACGAGACGCGCGAACGCCGCGCCCGCGGGCGGGAAGACGCGCGAGGACGGGGAACCGGCCTCAAGTTCGGAGAAGTGAGCCGATAACGGCGCCGCGCGGACAAAAAAAGACGCTCCGATTTCTCGGAGCGTCTGTATGCGTATAATTGCCGGAGCCCGCGCAATTTTCGCGCCGGTCAACGCGGCGTTTGCGTCAACGGATCATTCGTCGTCGCCGCCTTCTTCAATGACGTCGTCGCCAACGCCAAGTTCGGGCGCGCCGGCAGAGGTCTTGTTGACGGGTTCTGCGACTTGGAAGGAAAGAATGAAGCAGTTAGGAGCGACGTATTCTTCACGTGTAGTCATTTTTGTAAGGTCACCTTTCTAGCATACGCTTGTCGTCGAATCGCAAGCCGTAAACCAACTGCGGAACGCGCGCTTTCGGCATTTCCGACGCCTCGGCGCGTTCGGCACGTTTTCCACCTCGCGCTCGTCGCGCGTGAAACTGATCGGCTTGTCGTCGCGCGCCGCGACAAACCGCGCGACGGCGCAAACCAAACACCGTTTATAAGGATACACTATTTCTTTTTTTAGTCAATTGCGGTTTAACTTCAAATTAGAAATTTCATACGCAAAACAGAGAGAGAAGTTCTTACTTTGCCGCCGCCCTGCTAATCAGAGAGACAGGCCGTGAGTATGCCTTTGACTGTTCCCGACGGGTATAAATCCCAGTTACCGTTTGTATTTACACGAGTTGTGAACGCGCGCGCGGTCGTCGGATCGCGCAGTCTGCCGCTGCGCCAGCTCTTGTTTAGCTTGTGTATATTACCCAGTTTTTTAATGCTTTACTATCGGAACCGTTCAAAAAAATTTTTTTCTTGCGGTGAAAAATACTTGACGAAAGTAGGAAAAGGAATAATAATATCGTCAGGCTAATTTAGATAACCCTTGAGAGGTGTTTCATCATGACATTTGAAAAACAAACCTACGTTGCTCCCGCTTGCTCCGTCGTGACTTTCGAAGTCGAAGAAGACGTCAACAAGATTTCCAAAGAACGCGCTTCTTTTGGCGCGGACGTTGAACAGGAAGACGTTTTCCCGGAAGACGAGGCCGAGTGAGCTGATTTCTTGGACTGAGTTCGGTCTAGCGCTTCTTCTCGAGCAGTAGACCGAACTTGCCAAGGGTTTTGCTTCTGTGTCCGCGCGTCGTTGGCGTTGCGGAGTTGGAGGTCTTGTTGTGTCTTTACGGTTCTCTTGGCCGTATTCTCTTTTCAGTTGTTTATCCGTTCTTTTGATTCTGTTCTTTGAACGGAGCTTTCGTTTGAACCTTTCTGCGAGTACGTTTCCTTTTGCCGCGCCGCGTTTTTTTGCGAACAGCGCTCATACCGCGTTTTTTTCATTCAGAACGCCCTTTTAAACTTCCTCTTTCGTATCGGCGCCGCGCGTAAATTTGTTTTTTTAATCTATTGTTTGAAAGCCGTCTTTTTTTATAATTCTGTACGTAGGCAATAACACTTGTTGCGGAAACGCTCAAAGGTCCGTCAGATCAATGAAACTCTTTAATTTGGGCTTTAACAGAAAGAACGGCTCCCGCCCGCGTTCGGCGGCGCCGCGAAAATTACGGGTCGAAACGCTGGAGCGGCGCGAGCTGCTGGCCGCGGATTTTCCCGCCGCCGCCTCCGACGCGCCGAGCGTCGTTGTAACGACGTGTCTCGACGTCGTCGACCCGACCGACGGCGCCGTCTCGCTGCGCGAAGCGATCGAAGCGATTAATTCGGGCGAGGCGCCGGCGTCCAGAATTACCTTCGATATTGCCGACGGATCCGCGGCGCCGGTCATAACGCTTGATCCGGAACTTGGCGAACTGAAGCTCACGTCCGACACGCAGATCGACGGTTCGTTCGGCGACGCTCGAGTCGCCGTCGACGCGGGCGGGGCGCTGCGGGGGCTCGCCGTCGAAGGGGCCGCCGATTCGGCGATTACCGTGACCGTGTCGAATTTTGCTATTCTTCGCGGCGCGTCGGACGACGGCGCCGGCCTAAGCGTCGAATTTGCGAACGCGACGCTGGTGAATTGCGTTATAGAGAATTGCTACGCAACCGGCTATGGCGGCGCGATTTCGGTAGGCGCGGGGGCGTCCGCGACGGCGACCGGGCTGACGCTTGCCGGCAATTTTGCGAAATATGGCGGCGCGATTTCCAATCTTGGCGTATGCTCCGTTTCCGACGCGCTTATATCCGACAATCTCGCGGATTACGGCGGCGCGGTCTATACCGGTCTCGACGCGAATACGTCTCTA
The DNA here is from genome assembly GCA_902786505.1 of uncultured Planctomycetota bacterium. GTDB lineage: Bacteria > Planctomycetota > Planctomycetia > Pirellulales > Thermoguttaceae > RUG369. The sequence goes on from CADACS010000002.1 coordinate 125,297, forward strand.
ATCGACGTAACGGCCGTTCGGAACGGCTATTCGGTCGATTCTTCGGGCGCCGTTTCCGTGACGGCGAAGTACGGGGGCGGAATCTGCAACTACGGTTCGGTCGAGGCGTCGGGCGCGTCTTTGTTTGAGTCGAATTTCGCGTATTTCGGGGGCGCGTATTACGGCGCGGGCGAATTCACGGTCGTCGGTTCGGACGCCGCGCGCGTTACTTTCAGCGGGAACCGCGCGATAGGCGTCGTAAGCGGATCCAGCTGCTCCTACGGATTCGGGGGCGCGATCTATAATTCCTCAAAGACGTACCGCGGCGTCGACCTTGTCGGCGACGTTTCGCTTTCCGGAGCCGACTTTATTTCGAACGAGGCGACGAAGTACGGCGGCGCTATTTCCAATTACGGCATGTTAACTATTGCGGAAGCGTCGTTTACTCAGAACGAGTCGGGCGCGGGCGGCGCGCTTCAAACGGCGTGCGGCGCGGAGCTGGCAGACTGCGTTTTCAGCCAGAACGCGGCGCGTTTGCGCGAATTTCTTCTTTCGTCCAGCGAACTTTACGGACTCGATTACGGCGGGAACGGAGGCGCGCTGTACGTAACGAACAACGCGACGACGGGTCAGACTTCTTCCGTCAAGTTCAGCGGATCTGTTGCTTTTGCATCGAACGCGGCTGAGAATACGGGCGGGGCGATCGACCTTGTGAGCGGCGAACTGTGTTTTTCCGCGGGAAACGTCGCTTTTACGGAGAATACCGCCGAGGTTCTTGGCGGCGCGGTTGTTCTCGGCGGCGACGTAGAATTCGCCGCAGACGAGAATTCGGCGCCCGCCGCGGAATTCGAATTTACTGAGAACGTTTCGAACCGTTACGCGCCGGCAGTCGCGGTCATGACAAAACCGAGCGCCGCGGAAGCGGACGCGCTTCGCGACGCGTTTGGGCTGGACGAATATTCCGACGCGCTCGAAACGTTCGCTCGCTATCGGACGGTCGATATCGCCTACGCCGATCTGTCGTTTGATTATTTAGCCGACGCGATCGGCGCGAGCGCCGAAAAGATCGTCGCGAACGTGTCTGGGACGGAGACTGGCGCGACGCTGCGCCCGGGCGATCGGGCGACGCTTAGAGAACTGGGAATCGGCGAAGTTGGAGAATATGAAATCCTCTGCCACGCGAACAACGACTCAAAATTTGTCTTTGCGTTCCATTACGCCGTTACGGAATTCCCGTCTCTAACCGTTTGGAAGGAACCGTCGTTTGATCCAAACGTCGCGGGAATCAGCGTGAGATCTTACGCGCTTGATCCTATCGCGTCGTGGACCGTCGACTGGGGCGACGGAGAATCGGAAACGTTCGAGTCGCTTGGCTTTGCGCAAACGGCGTTCCACTTTTACGCGGAGCCCGGCGAGTACGCCGCGACGCTCGAAGTCGTTCTGGCGAACGGACTTTCAGAGACGTTCGACGGCGTCGTCTTGACGACCGTCGCGGGGGAAGAAACTTAATCATTCACGGCGCGTTAAACGCAACCCGTTTATTGGAAATGTTTTAATATATTATGAAGCTGGATAAGAATTTTGTACTGCGCCGCGTCGTCGATAACGCGGTTCTCGTTCCGTTTGGGCAGAAGATGATCGATTTCAACGGTATGATTTCGCTCAATAAGGTCGGGGCGTTTTTGGCGGAAAAGCTGCAGGAAGAGACGACGCTCGAAGCGCTCGTGGCCGCCGTCGTCGAGAAATACGACGTCGACGCCGAGACGGCGGCCGCCGACGTTTCGCGCTTTCTCGACGAATTGCGCGCGAATAAGGCGCTCGCCGAATGACGCGCAACCGCGTCGTACTGACGCCGTCGTCGTCTTTTTTTGCGCTCGCGCTCGAGGCGCTCTATTCCGAAGGGGGCGAGGCCCGGGAAGTCGCGTTCACGCCGGGCGGAATCAGTATGCTTCCGACGCTGCGAGACCGCCGCGACACGGTCTATCTCGTTAAGCCGACGGACG